>DIAL01000122.1:28047-37322 GCA_002414705.1 Flavobacteriaceae bacterium UBA5079 | reverse complement strand
AACCGTATTCACAATGTTTTCAATTACAAAATCTGGATTTTGGTTTAGAGTATCTATAATGGTATAATATAAGTCCTTGAAGGTTTCGTTAGTAAACTGCATTTCATCTTCTTGCAGGTCTAAATATATTTTTTCAAATACTTTGGCTTGATGTTTTACAGGCTCTAATACCAGTTCATTGGTATCGTTTTCTTTCAGAATTAAATCTTCAAAATCTTCTGTTTTATTACCATATAATAAGAGAATCTGAATGATTTTTCGTTCCAATTCGTACTGAACATCTACTTTTTGCGCAGTCTGTTGCTCGTTTTTTATTACCTGAAAAGCCTTCTGCTCTTGGTTAAATTGTTTATTCGTTTCTTGCGTTTCTTTTTTGGTTATTTGTGCCAAAGTACTAAACAGAACAGATTCACTTATATCCATAATTCGTGCGCATTCCTGAATGTAAATCTCCGTTTTTATACGATCTGGAATTTTGGCAATACTGTTTACTATATCACGAATGGTTTCTGCCTTTTTAATTGGATCGTTTTTGGCTTCTTTCACCAAAAGCGAAGCTTTAAACTGAATAAAATCTTGCGCGTGATCTTCTAAATACGTCTTAATTTCCTCCAATGTATTCTGTTTGGCAAAGCTATCTGGATCATCGCCTTCAGGAAAAGTGCAAACCTTAACGTTCATCCCTTGTTCCAGAATTAAATCAATTCCACGTAATGATGCACGAAGTCCTGCTGCATCACCATCAAATAATACGGTTATATTTTTGGTAAGCCTATTTATTAACCGAATTTGCTCTGATGTTAAAGCCGTTCCAGAAGATGAAACCACATTTTTAATACCGCGTTGGTGAAATTGAATAACGTCTGTATAACCTTCAACTAAATAACAATTATCTTCTTTGGCAATGCTTTGCTTGGCATGAAAAATACCATACAACACTTTACTTTTGTGATACAAATCACTTTCTGGCGAGTTTAAGTATTTGGCTGCTTTTTTATCACTAGTTAAAATTCGACCTCCAAATCCTAAAACGCGACCACTCATACTCTGAATAGGAAACATAACACGACCTTTAAATCGGTCAAATTGTTTTTCATCTTTTACAATGGTTAAACCCGTTTTTTCTAAAAATTCTAACTGATAGCCTTTTTTTAAAGCCTCGTCTGTAAAGGCTTGCCACTCGTCTAAACAATATCCTAAATCAAATTTCTTTATGGTTTCATCTGTAAAACCTCGCTCTTTAAAATAACTTAAACCAATAGCTTTCCCTAAATCTGTTTTATGTAAAATATTCTGAAAGTACTTACTGGCGTATTCACTTACTAAATATAAACTCTCACGTGCATCAGCTTGTTCTTTTTCTTCATTAGATTGAAGCGTTTCTTCAATTTCTATATTGTATTTTTTAGCCAAATATTTTATAGCTTCTGGATAGGTGAAATGTTCGTGCTCCATTAAAAAAGCAACTGCATTACCGCCTTTACCACTTGAAAAATCTTTCCAAATTTGCTTCACTGGAGACACCATAAAACTTGGTGAGCGCTCATCACTAAACGGACTTAATCCTTTATAGTTACTACCAGATTTTTTTAATTGAACAAAATCGCCAATAACCTCTTCTACACGAGAGGTTTCAAACACTTGATCTATGGTGGATTTTGATATCAAATTAAAGCTCCATTTAAGATTGGTAAAAGTACTATAAACTTAATAGGAATTAAAATTTATTACAAACTCTAATTTGAGAATGTTAATAAAAACAGCTAACTTGTTGTACTTATTTTTACACACAATTTTTATGAAAAAACACACACACGTACTTATTGTTATATTAAGCATTTTAGGTTTTTATAACGTTCAGGCTCAAGAAAAAGCAGTTCCTGTCTTTGAAAACGGCGAAGCTCAAATTGTAGAAGCTTTCAGTAATGCTGATGAATGGATTCGTCATGACCTTTGGGTAGAAACTACCTTTGATACCGACGGTGATGGTAAAATGGACAGAATGCATGTAGATGTTACGCGACCAAAACAAACCGATACCGAAGGTTTAAAACTCCCTATTGTTTATGAATCTAGTCCTTATTATGCTGGAGTTGCAGGTGATGCAGATGGGCTTTTTTGGAATGTAAAACATGAATTGGGCGAAGTTGAACAACCTCGAACACACGTGGAGGTTGTGCGCACAGGCGAACGACCAATTATTTCAAATTCTCAAATCCGCACATGGCTACCTCGTGGTTATATTGTGGTGCATTCTTCGTCACCAGGAACGGGTTTATCACAAGGATCACCTACGGTTGGTGGCATCAATGAATCATTAGCACCAAAAGCGGTAATAGACTGGTTAAATGGTCGTGCAAAAGGCTATACTACTCCAGATGGAAATAAAACCGTTGAAGCGTCATGGAGCACTGGAAAAGTTGGTATGACAGGAACGAGTTATAATGGAACAATTCCGTTAGCAGCTGCTACAACTGGTGTTGAAGGTTTAGAAGCCATTATTCCAGTAGCACCAAACACGTCCTATTACCACTATTATCGTTCCAATGGTTTGGTACGTTCGCCAGGTGGATATCTAGGTGAAGATATTGATGTGTTATACGATTTTATACATAGTGGAGACGAATCTAAACGTGCTTATAATAATAAAACTATTCGCGATACAGAAATGAAAAATGGTATGGATCGTGTAACAGGCGATTATAACGACTTTTGGGCTGGTCGCGATTATTTAAACCAGATGAAACCTATGAAAGCGGCTCTTTTAATGTCGCATGGTTTTAACGATTGGAATGTGATGCCAGAACATAGCTACAGAATTTATCAAGCAGCTAAAGAAAAAGGCTTGCCTGTTCAAATTTATTATCATCAATTTGGTCATGGTGGACCACCTCCAATGTCTATGATGAATAGATGGTTTACACATTACCTTCATGGTGTTGATAATGGCGTAGAAAATGATGCTAAAGCATGGATTGTTCGTGAAAATGACGACAGATTAAAACCAACAGCTTACACCGATTATCCAAATCCCGATGCTGAACTAGTTACACTTCATTTAGGAAAAGGCGGCATGAAAGCTGGAAATTTAATGATGAAAGCAGCTGAAAAACAAGGCGAAGAATTTCTAATGGATGATGCCACAATTTCCGGAATAGAATTAGCACAAACCACGGAATCTAAAAATCGTTTACTATATGTTTCACCCGTATTAAAAGAAGATTTGCATATTTCAGGTTTAGCAAAAGTATCCATTACTCTAGCTAGTAGTAAGCCTGCCGTAAACTTATCTGTTTGGTTGGTGTCATTACCATGGAATGCTGAAAAAGGAGCCAAAATCACCGATAATATTATTACTCGTGGTTGGGCTGATCCTCAAAACCATAAATCAATTTCTGAAAGTGAACCTTTAAAACCGGGTCAATTTTACACAGTGAATTTCGATTTACAACCAGATGATCAAGTTATTCCTAAAGGTCAACAAATAGGTTTAATGATTTTCTCTAGTGATAATCAATATACTATTTTACCAAAGCCTGGTACCAAATTAACTATTGATTTGGATAAAACAACGCTACAACTTCCAATTGTTGGAGGTGAATCTAGTTTAGGAAAAGCCATTAATTAAAAACAATAAAAAAGGCTTCAAATTAATTTGAAGCCTTTTTTATACTAATTCAAATAGCACTTACTGGTGGTTTTTAATCCATATCAAAACGCAAACCTAAAGAGATATTATTTTGGTCAATGGCTTGATCTTTAAATATGGTGGACAAATCATATTTTGCATAAATACCCACATTTCCCCAAGAAATATAGCTACTCAAACCGTAAACAAAATTATTGGTGTTGTAATCCTTAAATTTATCTTTTTGTTTACTTCCATTTTCATCATACTTTAGTTTCTGAAGCGACTGTAATACAATTCCACCATAACCACCTATTCCAAATTTGAATTTTCTGTAGGTTGAATATCTAAAATAATCATCGCGTTCTATTTTTTTGGAAGGTCCAAATTCAAAATGCATAGGAATAACCAAATTGGTTGTTCTAAATTTCGATTTACTTAAGTTTAAGGGGTATTCCTCCAAAGTAACCACATCATTTTCTTCAGCAAAATATAAATTATCCTTGATGTCTAATTTATTCCACTGTATAGATAATCCATATTTAAATCGAACGACATTAGAGTTTTCAAAAACACGCGTTTTCCAAGCCCAACCTAATTCTACAAATCCTGAACCACCAATTTTATAAGGAGAATCATTTAAAGATTGTCCTTCTATAATAGCATTATTAAAACCAATAGCAAAAACCATATCACTTGTTGTTCGCTTATCAAAAACTCGTGGTTTCTTTTTAGATTGTGGACCAATATAAACACTCCCAATATCGTACTCATCAGAATCTTCACTTTTTCCAATTTGAAGTACAAAACCATCTAAAGTAGCTCCTGTGTCCTGTGTAACGGTTTCATTTCGTTCTAATAAAGCAATCCGGTTATCAATAATAGCCAACCTATTTTCAATATTTAATGCGTGCTTTTCAGCTACAGCTGTTTTTAATTGAGATGCTTCTTCTTGCGAAATTTCTTTACTATCCAAACGGATATTAATAGCCTCAACAGCTTCTTTTAGCTGTTTTTTTTCTTCATTCTGAACAATTGCTTTCTGCTCCTGAAGTTGGGTGATTTGCTGACTATTATTAAGGTCCTGTGAGAAACTTAATTGCACAACAAGAAAGAGTATAAAGCCTACTAAAAATTTGATAGTGTTTTGCATAACTGTTTGATTTAAATTGATGAAATTATTAATTATTACGGTCGGCAACCGCTGTTTTTACTATGGTGAAGTTTGTTTTTATAGACTCAAAAACTTTATCCCGAAATGAGATTTCTAAATCTGTTTCTACATCCTCTAATAAACTATTTGGGTTGATTTTATAATGTGTTTTCTCCGAAGTTGTTATAGTTGAAACTTTTGATTTTGCCTGTTTCAATAAGGCATCTACTTCTGAATTTAAGGCTGAATTGGAAGACGAATTTATCCCATCGTTATTAGCTATCACATTTTCTGAAGTCAAATTATTTAACGCCTTACTTTCTATTTTGCCATTTTGAAGATTTTCAGTATTATTTGGAGACACTGTTTGTGTTTCATTATTTTCAACTAATGCGTAACGTGTTTCTAACGTATTTTTAGATGTTGATGTTCTATTCTTTGGAGAATCTGTCGTCACTTTAGGGTCTAGTAAAGGGACATTTTCTTCTTCTGAATTGGTCACAGAAACTTCAGTATTGTTTACAGCATTTGTACCTTTTGATATATTTTCAATTTTTAAATTCTTATCAGAATCAGTAGTTACAACGGTTGGCATTGGTATGCTTTCTATTTCTTGAAAAGGCTGTAACGTATTCACCACAAACAATAAGCCAACAATACTTGCCGCAATACCCAAAAACCAGATGTATTTTTTTGATGATTTTTTATCCTGTATATCTAACGAATTAGACAGTTGATTCCATGCATTGGAAGACGGCTGTATTTCGCGTGCTTCAAGCGTTTTCTTTAAGTTATTTTCCAATTTATTTGGTGCCATAATGCGATGTGTTTAGTGCTTGAAATTCGTATTGAAGCTGTTTGCGCGCTTTAAATAATTGCGATTTTGAAGTGCCTTCGGTAATATTAAGCATATTAGCAATTTCTTGGTGTTTATAGCCTTCAATGGCATACATAACAAATACCATTTTATACCCTTCTGGTAACTGATCTATTAGTTGTTGGATTTGCTCGACATCCATATGACTATGAATATTGTTGTAGCTTTCTTGATATGGGCCTGATTCCATATCATCTACAGGAAACTCAATATTTTTTTCTTGCCTCAAATAAGATATAGCTTCGCGAACCATAATTTTACGCAGCCAGCCTTCAAAACTACCTAGATCCTGAAACTGTTTTAAGTGCGTGAATGCTTTAAGAAAACCGTTAAGCATAACCTCTTCGGCTTTTTGGATATCTTTTACATAATACCTACAAATGCTTAACATTTTTGGCGCATGCGTATCAAAAAGCAATTGTTGGGCTTCTCGATTGTTTGTAGCCGCCTTTTTAATCAGCGATGTATTATTTTTATGTAGTTGAATAACCTTCAAAATTGCTTTCATTAGAGCTTCTATTAATAAAGACGCAAATTTTATACTAAAGGTTGCCTGACGCTAAAAAAAATTATTTTTTGCGTTGGATTACGTAATTCACCATCAGTTCTAATGAATCACGATAATCAGATTTAGGATAGGTATTTAAAATTTCTAAAGCTTCTGATTGAAAAGCTTTCATTTTGGTAATGGCATAGTCTAAACCACCGTTTTCTTTAACAAATGTAATAACCTGGTTGACACGTTTTTTATCTTTATTGTGATTTTTTATGGAGTTGATAATCCAATTTTTATCTTTTTTAGAAACTGTATTAAGAACGTATATAAGCGGTAAGGTCATTTTTTGCTCTTTAATATCAATGCCAGTTGGCTTGCCTATTTTCTCGGTACCATAATCAAACAAATCATCTTTTATTTGAAATGCCATACCTATAAGTTCTCCAAACTTACGCATACGCTCCACATGATCGGATTCCGGTTTTACAGAAGCAGCACCCAAACTACAACAAGCTGCTATTAAGGTTGCTGTTTTTTGACGAATAATCTCGTAATAAATGGCTTCAGTAATATCTAGTTTTCGGGCTTTTTCAATTTGAAGCAATTCGCCCTCACTCATTTCCCGAACAGCTATAGAGATGATTTTTAACAAATCGAAATCATTATTATCAATAGAAAGCAATAAACCTTTGGACAGCAGAAAATCGCCAATAAGAACAGCAATTTTATTTTTCCAAAGCGCATTTATGGAAAAGAAGCCACGACGTCTGTTACTATCATCCACAACATCATCATGGACTAAAGTAGCTGTATGAATCAGTTCTATAACAGAAGCACCACGATAGGTACGCTCGCTAACTTCGCCATTGGAAACCATTTTAGCCACCAAAAAAACAAACATAGGTCGCATTTGCTTCCCTTTTCTATTTACAATATAATGGGTAATTCTGTTAAGTAGTGCTACTTTTGAAGACATAGCCAACTGAAACTTTTGTTCAAAAAGTTCCATTTCATAATCTACTGGTTGTTTTATTTGTTCAACTATTTTCAAAAGCGAATCTGGCTATTATACAATAGCGAAATTACTAAAAAAGCGTGTGAAAAACTATTTTGATGGTCGATAGATTAAACTAAAAAAAAGATGAAAAGTAAATAAAAATCCTTTTCTCGTATTTATGACTTATTAGCTAACTGACCACAAGCAGCATCAATATCTTTTCCGCGAGAGCGCCTTACGGTTACTGTAATATTATGTCTTTCAAGCATGCTTACATACATATTGATGGCTTCATCATTTGCTTGTTGAAACATCCCGTCATCTATAGGATTATACTCAATTAAGTTTACTTTACTTGGTGCAAACTTGCAGAAATCAATTAACGCATCTACATCCTTTTTCTGGTCATTAATACCTTTCCAAACAACGTACTCATAAGTAATTCTATTTTTTGTTTTGGCATACCAATACTCCAATGCTTCACGTAAATCCTTTAACGGGAACGTGGCATTGAAAGGCATAATAGATGTTCTAACTTCATCTATTGCAGAGTGAAGTGAAACCGCTAATTTAAATTTAACGTCCTCATCTGCCATTTTTTTAATCATTTTAGGCACGCCAGATGTGGACACTACAATACGCTTTGGTGACATGCCTAAACCTTCCGGAGAAGTAATTTTATCTATAGCTTTCAGTACATTATTGTAATTCATGAGTGGTTCTCCCATGCCCATAAAAACAATATTACTTAATGGTCTGTCATGATATAAACGACTTTCATTATCAATAGCCACAACCTGATCATAAATTTCATCTGGATTTAAATTTCGCATACGCTTTAAACGAGACGTAGCACAAAATTTACAATCTAAACTACAACCAACTTGGCTAGATACGCATGCAGTTGTTCGGGATTTTGTTGGAATTAAAACCGACTCTACAATTAACCCATCATGCAATTTTACGGCATTTTTAATCGTGCCATCACTACTTTTTTGCATATCATCCACTTTAATATGGTTGATAACAAAGTTTTCCTCAAGCATACTACGTGTTTCTTTGGACAAATTTGTCATATCGGTAAACGTATGTGCGGATTTACTCCAAAGCCACTCATAAACCTGATTACCACGAAATGCTTGATCGCCTTCTTTTTCAAAAAAGTCTCGTAATTGATCTTTGGTTAGTGCGCGTATGTCTTTTTTATCACTCATATAAAATTGTTATGGGTAAATGAAAGGAATAAAAAAGCCTTGCAAAAACAAGGCTTTTTAAACATGTTTATTATATAATTAGCATGGCATCACCATAGCTATAAAATTTGTATTTTTCTTTAACGGCTTCTTCATAAGCTCTCTTAACAAAATCATGACCAGCAAAAGCAGAAACCATCATTAACAGTGTTGATTTTGGTGTATGAAAATTAGTAATCATACAATTAGCAATACTAAAATCATAAGGAGGAAAAATAAATTTATTAGACCAACCATCAAATTCATTCAAGGTACCACTTGAAGAAACCGAACTTTCTATAGAGCGCATAGCTGTTGTTCCTACTGCACAAATACGTCTTTTTTCTTTGATAGCGTTGTTAATAGTATTAACAGCAGGTTTTTCAATAATGATTTCCTCACTATCCATTTTATGCTTTGATAAATCTTCAACCTCTACAGGATTAAATGTTCCAAGTCCAACATGTAATGTTACTTCAGCAAATTTTACGCCTTTAATTTCCAATCGCTTTAAAAGATGTTTAGAAAAGTGTAAACCAGCAGTTGGAGCTGCAACAGCGCCTTCTTTTTTTGCAAAAATAGTTTGATAACGTTCTTGATCTTCTGGCTCTACCTCTCGCTTGATATATTTAGGCAAAGGTGTTTCACCAAGCTCGGTTAATTTCGCTCTAAAATCTCTGTAAGAACCATCATACAGAAAGCGAAGTGTACGACCTCTAGATGTTGTGTTATCAATAACTTCAGCGACTAAAGAATCACCTTCTCCAAAGTATAGTTTATTACCAATACGGATTTTTCTAGCTGGATCTACCAACACATCCCAAAGGCGTTGTTCTTCATTTAATTCTCTCAATAAAAAAACCTCTATACGAGCACCTGTTTTTTCCTTGTT
>DIAL01000122.1:26515-27947 GCA_002414705.1 Flavobacteriaceae bacterium UBA5079 | reverse complement strand
GCACCTGTTTTTTCCTTGTTACCATATAATCTGGCAGGAAATACTTTTGTGTCGTTTAATATCATGACATCATCTTCATCAAAATAATCGATAACATCTTTGAACATTTTATGTTCTATAGTTTGCTCTTTTCTGTTTAACACCATTAAACGTGACTCATCCCGGTTTTCAGAAGGATATTCTGCTAATAACTCGTCAGGAAGATCGAAGTTAAAATGCGATAATTTCATTTTTTTGATAACTATTTTATATTTAGAGGTTAATACTATTTTTTTATAAGATTGCAAATATACAACCTGAAAGTAGGCGTTGTCAAGTATTTAGCCATTTATTATTCAGATAGCCTAATTCCAGTGGCTTTCAAGTCGCTCCAAAATGAAGGATATGATTTTGAAACTACTTCAGCATCATTAATAACAAGATTTGTTTTTAAAGCTAATGGTGCAAAAGCCATAGCCATTCTATGATCGTTATAAGTATTGACAGCTATATCGTTTTTTATAGTTGAAGTAGCTTCCAATTGGAAACTATTGGCTGTAATAATGACTGTTGCTCCTAATTTTTCAAGTTCCATTTTTAAAGCCACCAACCTATCTGTTTCCTTTATTTTAAGTGTATGTAATCCTGTTAAATAACACGTTATTCCAAATCCGAAACAGGTTACTGCAATGGTTTGGGCAATATCTGGTGCGTTAACTAAATCTAATTTTATCTCAACAGAGGAATTTACTTCGGTTACTTTTTTTAGTGTAATGTTGTTATCTTGAAATGATGTTGAAACTCCAAATTGCTTATAAATTTCTACTAAAACAGAATCGCCTTGCAAACTATCTGTTTTATAAGATGCTAATGTTATTTCGGTTCCAATATTACTCAAGGCAACTAAACTATAGAAATACGAAGCTGAAGACCAGTCGCTTTCAACGGTTAACGTTGTTTTTTTTAATTCTTTTAACTGTTTAATTTGAATCACATTTTTTTCAAAAGTTGTTTCTACACCAATTTGATTTAGCAATTGAAGAGTCATTTTTATATATGGCATAGACGTGATTTCGCCTTCTAGTGTTAAATGCAATCCATTTTCCAATTTAGAACCCATGAGTAATAATGCCGAAATATATTGGCTACTTACACTAGCTTGAATAACTACTTTGTTTTTAGCTAATTTTTGACCTGTAATTTGTAGTGGCGGAAAACCCGTGTGTGCAAGATATGTGATATTTGCACCTAACTGATTTAAAGCGTCAACCAAAATTTTTATAGGGCGCTCTTTCATACGCTGGGAACCGGTAATGGTAACTGTTCGATTTTCTTTGGCCGCAAAATAAGCAGTTAAAAATCGCATGGCAGTTCCTGCATGATGTACATCAATAATATTTAAATCTGTAGATAACGCTTTTGCCATAAAAACGGTATCGTCTGAATTGGATAG
>DIAL01000122.1:24692-26375 GCA_002414705.1 Flavobacteriaceae bacterium UBA5079 | reverse complement strand
GAATCTGAATATCAGGATACAGAGCTTGCAACAATAATAACCTGTTGGATTCGCTTTTAGAACCTGTAATATTTATTGGAGATTGCTGACTTTTTATTTCTGATTTTTGAAGTACAATATCCATATCCTATTTTAACTTCGGGTTATTCTGATGACGCTCATGGTCGCGCTTGGTTTTGATATCCAATTTTTTATTGAAAGCAGCTTGCAAGTCAATACCTGTTTGGTTTGCTAAACATAAAATAACAAAAACAACATCGGCTAATTCTTCGCCTAAATCTTTATTTTTATCGCTTTCTTTTTCGCTTTGTTCGCCATAACGACGTGCAATAATTCGGGCAACTTCACCAACTTCTTCTGTTAGTTGAGCCATATTGGTTAACTCATTAAAATAGCGAACGCCATGTTCTTTTATCCAGTTATCAACGGCTAATTGTGCATTTTCAATATCCATTAGTCTTTATTTTTAGTATCCATAATAATTGTAACAGGTCCATCATTAATTAATGCAACTTGCATATCAGCACCAAAATCTCCTGTCTGAATTTGTTTGCCTAAATCTTGTTCTATTTTTTTAATAAAATCTTCATATAATGGAATGGCAACATCGGGTTTGGCGGCTTTAATATAACTTGGTCTATTACCTTTCTTTGTATTGGCATGTAGGGTAAACTGACTGACTACAATAATATCTCCTTGATTATCTAGAATAGAATTATTCATCACACCTTCCGCATCTGGAAAAATACGCATATTCACAATTTTATTGGAAAGCCACGTAATATCTTCAACTGCATCATCATCTACAACACCTAATAACACTAATAAACCTGAATTTATTGACGCTACTTTTTTAGTATTAATAGTAACACTTGCTTGAGAAACTCTTTGAATAACCGCTTTCATAAATAAGAAATTAGTTTTTTAGGCAATTAGTTTTTATACGTTTTAAAGAATTATTTCATCCAATCTTCCGTTCGGAAATGATCTTCGTCGCCTTGTAAAATCTGAACATAACTTCGGTATCGTGATGCGGCAATTTCATTTGCTTCTAATGCGTCTTTTACAGCACATTGCGGTTCTTCAATATGAATACAATTATTAAACTTACAGTTTTGTTTTAAGGCGAAAAACTCCGGAAAATAATCACTAATTTCTTCTTTATCCATATCCACAACACCAAAACCTTTAATACCAGGCGTGTCAATAATTTTAGCATCAAATGTTAAATCGAACATTTCAGCAAATGTAGTTGTATGTTGCCCTTGCGAATGTTGTGATGATATAGCTTTGGTTTTCAAATCTAATTCTGGCTCAATAGCATTGACAAGAGTTGATTTACCAACACCAGAATGTCCTGCAAACATGCTAACCTTTCCGGTCATTAATGTCTTTACTTTATCTAGATTTTTTCCTGTTGCAGCCGAAATGCCAATACACTCATAACCAATTTTTCGGTAAACATGCGCCAAATATTTAACCTCGTTTAATGTATCTTCATCATAAGTATCTACTTTGTTAAAAAGCAGAATGGTTTTAATAGAATATGCTTCGGCAGTCACTAAAAATCGATCGATAAAACTGGTAAATGTTGGCGGATTATCAATGGTAATTAATAAAAATACTTGATCAATGTTGGCAGCAATGATATGGGTTTGTTTGGATAGGTTAACCGATTTCCGA
>DIAL01000122.1:24072-24520 GCA_002414705.1 Flavobacteriaceae bacterium UBA5079 | reverse complement strand
GTTCTTCGTTGTTATCATGATCTAAATCGAAATCCACAATATCGCCTACAGCAACAGGATTGGTACTTTTTATTCCTTTCATACGGAATTTACCTTTAATTCGGCATGGGTAAATAGCACCTAAATCCGTTTTCACGGTGTACCAACTTCCTGTAGATTTATAAACGATTCCTGTCATTATTGCAAAGATGCGATATTAATTTCTTTCGAAGAATTAATCATTACTAAAACACGTATGTTACTTGTTGATAATTTTTTCTTGATGGTTTATAGATTCTTGATGAACCGCTTTAAAAACGCGTAAAATAAACTCTTCACTCAAATTCTTTTCTTCGCCTTGAAGAATCATTTTTCCTAAAATTTCATTCCATCGTTTGGTTTGTAAAACAGCTACATTATGATCTTTTTTAAGCAGACCAATATCTTGAGCCACTTTCATACGCTTACC
>DIAL01000122.1:21089-23949 GCA_002414705.1 Flavobacteriaceae bacterium UBA5079 | reverse complement strand
GAGCCACTTTCATACGCTTACCTAATATATCAATTAACTGATGGTCTATTACATCAATCTGGGTTCGCATGGTGTTTATTTTATTTTTGAATTCGGTAGCTTCACCTGTTTCTTTTCTAATCTTTAAATCGTCCATAAACCGCACAAGGGTTTCAGGTGTAATTTGCTGTTCGGCATCACTCCACGCATTATCTGGATCAAAATGGGTTTCTACCATTAAACCATCATAATTTAAATCGAGAGCGGTTTGACACAAGTCGAAAATAATATCACGACGACCAGCAATATGTGATGGATCCAAAATGAGCGGTAAATCTGGAAAACGATGTTGTAAATCAATTGGTAATTGCCATTCTGGATTATTTCTATAACGTGTTTTTTCGTAGGTAGAAAACCCTCTATGAATAACACCTAGATTTTTAATATTAGCTGTATAAAAACGCTCTACAGCACCTAACCACAACGCTAAATCAGGGTTTACAGGGTTTTTAACCAAAACAGGTTTATCAGTTCCTTTTAGGGCATCTGCAATTTCTTGAACAATAAACGGACTAACTGTTGTACGTGCACCAATCCATAACACATCTACATCATGCTTTAAGGCTAATTCTACGTGATTTGCATTGGCAACTTCCGTGGCAATTAACATGCCTGTTTCTTCTTTGGCTTTCTGCAACCACTTTAAACCCAATGCACCAACGCCTTCAAAATTTCCAGGTCGTGTTCGTGGTTTCCAAATACCAGCTCTTAAAACGGTAGCATCCGTATCTTTTAACTGATGCGCTATTTTTAAAACTTGTTCTTCAGTTTCTGCACTACAAGGTCCTGCAATTACTAACGGATGATCTAATCCAAAGTTATGTAACCACGTTCCTAATTCTTTTTTATTTTCCATAATAATGTTTTTATTTTTCAAAAAATCAAATTCCTAATACAATTCTAGGACTTGAATTTATTGTATGCCGTTTAATATATCTTTAATGTGATTTATACTTGCCATTTCATTGTAAATTTCTTCAAAATTATCCGTTTCTAAATAGGATTTAAAGGCCGTTAAGTTTTGAATATATTCGTCCAAAGTTTCAATAACATTGGTTTTATTTTGCTTAAAAATAGGTGTCCACATATCTGGTGAACTTTTTGCTAAACGTACTGTTGATGCAAAACCACTACCTGCCATATCAAAGATATCGCGTTCATTTTTTTCTTTTTCAATTACTGTTTTACCCAACATAAACGCACTAATATGTGATAAATGCGATACATAAGCTATGTGTTTATCATGGGCTTCTGGATTCATATACCGAATGCGCATGCCCATAATTTTAAAGATGGTTAACGCTCGTTCCTGCAAATTGAAAGCTGTTTTTTCTACTTCGCAAATAATATTTGTTTTCCCTTGAAACAAACCTTCCAAGGCTGCTTTTGGTCCTGAAAACTCGGTTCCTGCAATAGGATGCGTTGCTAAAAAATTTCGACGTTTTGGGTGGTTTTCAACCGCTTTGCAAATAGCGACTTTGGTTGAACCAGCTTCCATTACTAAAGCATCATCTGGTACTAAATCCAATATTTCAGGTAAAAGCGTTACCGCAGCATCAACAGGAATACACAAAATTACTGCATCGGCATGTTTTAAATCGGCAAATTCTGCTTTTTCATCAATAATTTGAAGCTGTAATGCTTCTTCTAAATGTTCGTTATTCGTATCGATTCCAAAAATAGACAGTTCCGGATTTAAACGCTTAATATCTTTAGCAATGCTTCCACCAATTAATCCAATACCTATTATATAAATATTCTTCATAATCCTAAATTCTAGCCATGGCTTCTTCAATTATTTCTGTACTCGCACATAAAGAAAACCGGACGTAACCCTCACCATTACTACCAAAAATAGTGCCTGGTGCAATAAAAATATTGTTTTCTTTTAATAATAAATCTACAAACTCTTCCGATTTCATATAAGGAGGCAATTTGGCCCAAACAAACATACCACTCGCATTTTTATTGTACGTGCAATTAAGCGAATCGGCTAATTTCCATATGAGTTGACGTCTCTCCTCATAAACCTGATTTAAACTAACATACCATAATTTAGAGCAATTTAAAGCTTGAATAGCCGCTTTTTGAATACCGAATAACATACCTGAATCCATATTACTTTTTACTTTTAAAATAGCATTAATATATTCCGCTCTTCCAAGAACCATTCCTACTCGCCAACCTGCCATATTAAAGGTTTTGCTCAAAGAATTTAATTCCAAACAAACATCTTTCGCACCTGAAATTTGCAGGATACTTTTTGGCTCTTTATTCAAAACAAAACTGTACGGATTATCATTAATTATTAAAATATTATGGCGTTTGGCAAATGCCACAAGTCGCGTAAAAAAAGCATCGCTCGCATTGGTTCCTGTTGGCATATGCGGATAATTAACCCACATAATTTTCACTTTAGATAAATCTTGATCTTCTAGTTCTTCTATATCTATAAGCCAATTTGTGGATTCTGTTAAATCATAAAAAATGGGTTCGGCTCCTAACAATTTAGTTACAGATGTATAGGTTGGATAGCCTGGATTAGGAATTAACGCTTGATCACCTGGATTTAAAAATGCCATAGAAATATGCATAATACCTTCTTTGCTTCCCATTAATGGTAACACTTCGGTAGAAGGACTTATATACACACCATATTGATCACGATAAAATGACACAATGGCTTCACGAAATTCTGGTAAGCCTTGATAACTTTGATACTGATTAGCTTTAGGGTGTTTAAAACTGTTACCCAAAGCATCTATCACTTTTTGTGGCGGATTTAAATCGGGACTTCCAATACCTAAATTAATAATAGGTG
>DIAL01000122.1:1128-21030 GCA_002414705.1 Flavobacteriaceae bacterium UBA5079 | reverse complement strand
TAAATTAATAATAGGTTTTCCGTTTGCCATAAGCAAAGCCACTTCTCGTAATTTTTTCGAAAAGTAGTATTCCTCGACTGTTTGTAAGCGATTGGCTAATTCAATCATTGTTTCGCATTTTTATATTGACCTAAAACTTTAAAATCTTCTGCCATAATATCTAATATGGAGAGTGCTTTTTTGAAATTATTATAATTATCAAAAGTAACATCAACGAAAAAAGCATACTTCCAAGGCGTTTCAATTTTTGGAAGCGATTGTATTTTGGTTAAATTCAATTGGCAATCACTCATCACATTTAATATCGTTGCTAAACTGCCACGTTTGTGCTCCAATTCAAATTTTAACGAGGCCTTATTGATTTCAGATTCTATCAGTTCTGATTCTCGTTTTACAATAACAAAACGGGTTTCGTTGTGTTTGATGGTTTGAATACTTTCTGCTAGAATTTCTAATTCAAATAATTCCGAAGCTAATTTACTGGCAATTGCTGCCACACCTTTTAATTGTTGCTTCTGGATTCGTTGGGCGACTTCGGCAGTATCTTTATCTTCAAT
The DNA here is from genome assembly GCA_002414705.1 of Flavobacteriaceae bacterium UBA5079. GTDB lineage: Bacteria > Bacteroidota > Bacteroidia > Flavobacteriales > Flavobacteriaceae > Algorimicrobium. The sequence goes on along the minus strand of DIAL01000122.1, from coordinate 20,473 downwards.
AAGCTTGATATGTGGATGTTTTTTGAAAAATGTTTTACATTGAAGCAAAGCCATTGGGTGCGAATACACTTCTTTAATATCTTGAATACCTTGTCCTGGTAATATCATTAAATGATGTTGAATATCTAGATATTCTTCACCAACAATGTGTAAATCATGAGTATCAATTAGCGCATAATTCGGGATAATTGAGCCAGCAATAGAATTTTCAAGCGCCATCACAACCGCATCTGTTTCCTTATTAAGCAGACTGTTAACGGCTTCATCAAATGATAAACATGCAACAAATTCCACTTCGCTTCCAAAATAGTGTTGCGCCACAATATGATGAAATGATCCTTTTATTCCTTGTATGGCAATTGCCTTTGTCATGTTATTTTCTTTTAAAAATGTCAAACCAAACTATTGTAAAACAAAAAAAGTCCCGATTTACATCGAGACTTTAAATAGTTTAATTTTATATATCAAAAATTACACATACAGCGTCTCGTTCCTTTTGTTTAAAAAGAAATAATACCAATTGTGATATGTGTTATTTGTACTTGTATTCATAATCTGAAAGGCTAAAGTAGTTAATAAATTTAAAAAACAAAATCTTTTTCAATTAATTTAAAAATATAACGTTTTCGTGTTACGTTCCGTTTCATATTTATATGTTATTTTTGAAAAAACGAAATTAATTTATGTCTATTGAAGTTGAAAACATCTCCAAATTATACGGCTCTCAAAAAGCGCTTAACAACATTTCATTTAAAGTGAGCAAACCAGAAATTGTGGGTTTTTTAGGACCAAATGGTGCTGGAAAATCTACGATGATGAAAATTTTAACTACGTTTATTGAAGCTTCTGAAGGCAAAGCCAAAGTAAATGGGTTTGATGTAAATCAAGAAAAACAACATGTGCAGCAAAGTGTTGGGTATTTACCCGAACACAATCCGTTGTATTTGGATCAATATGTTAAGGAGTATTTAGGGTTTAACGCATCCGTTTATGGTGTTGATAAAAATCGGATTGCTGAAGTCATTAAATTAACAGGATTAACGCCAGAAGCCCATAAAAAAATTGGTCAACTTTCCAAAGGATACAGACAGCGTGTTGGTTTGGCAAATGCTTTATTACACAATCCAGATGTTCTGATTTTAGATGAACCAACAACGGGTTTAGACCCAAACCAATTGGTGGATATTCGGAATTTGATTAAATCTATTGGTAAAGAAAAAACCGTGTTTTTATCTACCCATATCATGCAGGAAGTGGAAGCCATGTGCGACCGTGTGATTATTATTAATAAAGGTGAAATTGTTGCTAATAAAACCTTGAAAGAATTACGCGATGATAAAGAACAAGTTGTTGTTGTAGAATTTGATTATCGTGTAGAAACCGTTTTCTTGCAGAAATTACCTCATGTAAAACAGGTGGTAAATGTGCATGATTTTATTTATGAAATCACTTTTGCAACTGCTGAAGATATGCGATCACATGTTTTTGATTTTGCTCATGATAATGAATTGAAGATTCTTCAACTAAATCAGAAAAACGCGAGTTTGGAAAGTTTGTTTCGGGAATTGACTTCAGATGTGAAATCTACTCTAAAATAAGTCGGCCTTGATAATGCCTTACGACTTCTAAGACTGGAGGTGTGTTAATTGAAATCAGATTTCCTGTTCCGTATAAATCACCTTTAAGTTCTTGTATTGGATTGACAATAATATCATTACTCCCACGATGATAAATTTCCACTTTTTGAGCAACTAAATTACGCCCTTCAAAACGCCCAATTCCTGAAAAGAAATTAATATCAGCGTTTTCAACGGTTCCAGATATATAAAATGAGGATAAGTTATTTGACGTAACAATTAGTCTAGTTGCGTTTACCGTTAGTCTAAAATCGCCAATAGTAAAAGCATCTGTTTGATTATAATTTTCAGAAATCAGTTTAAATTCTGGATAATTCAATACACCATCGGACGATACATCAAATTGCGTTGAGCTTCTAATTTCTTTAATATTTGGAGCAGACACATAAATTCTGGTTGTACCATATTCCCGAACCATATTGCAGGTATTATTATCGGTAAGTTGTAATTGATTTCCAACAACTATGGCTTTAACGTCATTTAATAAATTCTCTCCGGTTTCAATAATAACGGAAAAATCTGGCGCTTCATTAAGAATAAGCTCCACATCGCGATTAACTAAAATACGCTCAAAATCCGGAACAGAAACCGCTTGTTGAATAGTCGTTCCTGCCGTTTGAAAACAATCGTTTGCATCTTCACTATTACATGAAAAAACGAGTAATAAAACAACGAGATATGTGAGTTTTTTAATCATAAATTATAATCTGATTCCAACACCAAATTCAACAGCTTCGGCTTTTGCTCCATGAGATTTTAGGGTTAATGCACCAAACCATTTATCGCCAAAATAGCGTTTCAATCCAATACGAATATACGTTTGTCCTTCAAAATCATAGGGATAATACACATAATAGCCCAATTGGGTTTCTATAGACATTTTATTAATGAATAGTTCGTGACCGACGAATAGTCCAACACGTTTCCAATCTTCATCACCTGAAACATCTTCCTCCGGAAAGGAAACCGATTTATAGTAAATTAATTCCTCCAAAAATTTAGAGAAAAACACGTCAGCACCCAACTGAATAGCACTTTTATGACTTAATCGTTTATCTGCATAAGCCGAAATAATATAGAATGGAAATTGACCACTACCAACAACATCACTTTCGTTAATTCCGCTTCTAAATGCTAGATTATATTTAATCCGCTCCGTATATTTCTCTTTAGTAATCGTAGAAATATATTCCGAATCTTCTTCATCTATATTATAAGTTACACCAACATTAAAGGTAATAGAGTTGACACTGGTATTTGGCGCCTTTATATTCGCATTAGAGTAATGAATTAAGCTAAATCCTGCCTGTATACCAAACCTATCAAAAATACGTTCACGCTTGTAATTCAACATTAAATACGTACTACTTAAAAGGGATGTTCCGAAAGCATTGTTTCTAGGATTGTCCAATTTATCATACGGATTAGTCGTATAACCCAAACCTTGACCAATACGCAACATTAAATTGCGTTTTAAAAAGTAGAAATTATAATGTGCATAAAGCGAATAATTAGTTCCTAAAACATCATTCTTTAAATTCTGATAAGCAAAAGACACACCATAATCTGGATAACCATAGCGTTGTTCCCAATCTTCATTTCCAAAAGTTTTTTTATTCCAACTTAATAAAAACCCTTCTGGATGCCCTTTAATAAGGTGTAAGATATCATTATTATGAAGTGCAATATTTCCCTTAAAGTAATTTAAGTCGAAATAGGAATTCGTCGGTTTATCCTGTGCAAAAAGCGCAACAAAACAGATCCAGCATAAAAAAGTAAACAGGTGCTTCATTCTAAAACGTGTGGCGCAAATGTATGTAATTTCTTATAAGCATCTTATTTTAATTTCTGAAGTGCATTTTGTAGAAGTTCAAAAACCGTTTCAATATCTTCTTTTCTAGCTGTACCAACTGATAATCTAAACCAATTAGAATCTGTTGATGTACCAAAAGCATAAAATGGTACAATGGCTAATTTTGCTTCATGTAATAAAAAACTTGTCACCTCCTGAATGGTTTTGAGGGTTGCTCCATTTGAAGTTGTTTTCCCTAGTAAATCAAACTGAACGGTTAAATATAAAGCTGCTTCTGGTTGAATAGCACGAACTGGGAATCCTTTTTTCTGTAACGCATTAAAGCCTTTGTAAAATGAAATTAACCTATCATTCAATTCAGTTTTAATATGTGTTAAATAGTCATGTACCGCTTCCGTATTATTTAAATACGAAGCCGTTGCTAACTGTTCTGCTTTTGGAGCCCAAGCACCAATATGACTTAACAAAGCTTTCATTTTATTAATAATATGAATTGGACCAAAAGCCCAACCAACACGAACACCTGTTGCAGCAAATGCTTTAGAAATTCCATCGATAAAGATAGTGTAATCGCGCATTTCAGGTACTAATTCTACTGGATTATAATGTATAGTTTCGCCATAAGTTAATTGCCAATAAATTTGATCGTATATAACATAAAGTGGCTTTTCATCTAAAGTTGCGCGACGTTTATTTTCTAAAACAACCAGTTCAGAAATTTCCAAAAGGGCTTCTTTAGTAAACGTAGTTCCTGTAGGGTTTAATGGCGAACAAAGTGCTATTAAATTTACACTCTGAATATGTGGTTTTATATCTGAAGCGGTTGGCATAAAATTATTTTCAACCTGGGTTTCTAGAATCACAGATTTGTTCCGAGATAGATATGTATAAGCATCATTATTCCATGAAGGTACAGGATACAAAACCGTATCATCAATATCTAAAATAGTCTGATAAACCGCATAAATTAAAGGTCTTGCGCCTCCAGAAATCAGGATTTCATCTTTAGAATAGGCTAACTTTAAATTTCCGGATAAGTAATCGGAAACACTAACACGTAAAGCCTCCATACCATTTGCTTGCGGATAATTAGTTTGATTATCATTATAAGCGGAAACAATTTCTGCTTTTAATTCATCAGGAATTGGAAAAATATCTGCATCAAAATCGCCTATGGTTTGGTTATAAATTACTTCTCCTTGAGCCTTTAAAGCATTCACTTCTCCAGCTATTTTAATAATCTCCGAACCTTTTAAGCCTTCGGCTAATTTGGATGTTTTCATAAATACAACATGTTTTGTCAAAAATAAGGTTTCTTACCCATTTTAATTACAAACAAAGATGTTTTTTAAACACATAAACAAGCTAAATTTTACACTTAATTTTAGTAAGTATTATTAAGTAAGACAGACAAATGGAATGTATGATTTTTAAAAAGTGAAAATAATTTTTGTTCCATTTTAATTTCTTACTTTTGCACAGTAATAATTTAGAGGAAAAATTTGTCTGATTGCAACCTCATTAAAAAATGCTAAAGCAGTTATAATCTACTACTCTAGCAGACCTTTGCAATCATAGAATTTTTCACAATGTATAACGCATAAAAAGTGAAACTATGCCATATTTATTTACTTCAGAAAGTGTTTCTGAAGGACATCCAGATAAAGTTGCCGATCAAATAAGTGACGCATTAATTGATAATTTTTTAGCTTTTGATCCTGAATCAAAAGTGGCTTGTGAAACCCTAGTTACAACTGGACAGGTTGTTTTAGCAGGTGAAGTAAAATCCAACACCTATTTAGACGTTCAGAAGATTGCTCGTGATACCATTAATAAAATTGGCTATACCAAAGGTGCTTATATGTTTGATGGTAGTTCGTGTGGTGTGTTTTCTGCAATTCATGAACAATCGGAAGATATCAATCGTGGTGTAGATCGTGCTAATAAAGAAGAACAAGGCGCAGGCGATCAAGGTATGATGTTTGGTTATGCCACTAGTGAAACCGAAAATTATATGCCTTTGGCTTTAGATTTATCACACAGATTATTACTGGAGTTAGCAGAATTACGTCGTGAAGAAAAAGACATCACATATTTACGTCCAGACTCAAAAAGTCAAGTAACTATTGAATATAGTGATGATAATGTACCGCAACGTATTGATGCTATTGTTCTTTCTACACAACATGATGAATTTGTTTTACCAAAATCTAAATCTGATGAAGATAAAAATGCAGCTGAAGAAAAGATGGTAGCGCAAATAAATAAGGATATTAAAAACATATTAATCCCAAGGGTAGTTGCTAAATTGCCCGAACATATTCAGGTGTTGTTTAATGATGATATTACCTACCATATCAACCCAACAGGAAAATTTGTTATTGGCGGACCACATGGCGACACAGGTTTAACAGGACGTAAAATTATTGTAGATACCTACGGCGGAAAAGGCGCTCATGGTGGTGGTGCTTTTTCTGGAAAAGATCCGAGTAAAGTAGATAGAAGTGCTGCTTATGCTACACGCCATATTGCCAAAAACTTGGTAGCTGCAGGTGTTTGCACTGAAATACTTGTACAAGTAAGTTATGCTATTGGTGTGGTAAAACCTACATCTATTTATGTTGACACCTATGGAACTTGCGAATTTAATATGACTGATGGCGAAATAGCAAAAAAAGTATCAGAAATTTTTGACATGAGACCAGCTGCTATTGAAAAACGTTTAAAGCTGCGCCAACCTATGTACAGCGAAACAGCTGCTTATGGACACATGGGACGTAAAAACGAGACTATCTCTAAAACTTTCGAACAACTAAATGGACCATCCGTAACATTAGACGTTGAATTATTTACTTGGGAAAAACTAGATTATGTAGATGAAGTGAAAGCTGCTTTTGAGTTGTAAAAGCCATTAATTTAAATATTAAAAAGCTCTATAATTAATTTTATGGAGCTTTTTTGATGATATAAATCTGACTTTGGTAAAAATTGACTCCGTTGATCCTGCAAATCAGTCTTAAAAATTGAAAAATCAAACGACTATAACTATTTGTTTTTTGTGTCTTAAATTACACGTGTTATTCAATTCATTTGGATTAACTCCGTTGATCCTGCAAAGCTGCGCTTTGAAAATACAAAAAGACACAAAACAAAAAAGCAAGCTATATGTTTAAGAATTAACAATACTGATCCTGCTAATCATTCTTGAAAATTGAAAAATCAAACGACAAAAACTGTTTGTTTTTTTATGTTATAAATTACACGTGTAATTCAATTCATTTGGATTAACGCTGTTGATCCTGCAAAGCTGCGCTTTGAAAATACAAAAAGACACAAAACAAAAAAGCAAGCTTTATGTTTTGCTTGCTTTTTGTATTTATTCGTGGGGAGAGCAGGATTCGAACCTGCGAAGACGTAGTCAGCAGATTTACAGTCTGCCCTCGTTGGCCGCTTGAGTATCTCCCCAAAACCGAGAGCAAATATATTATAGTTTTTATTTCTTTTTATAAAAAAGTGTCCTTTTTTTCTTCAATTTTTAATCTGAAACAAAAAAAACTCATAATGACTTCATTAGTTATTCATTATGAGTTCTCTATTTTTTTTCTCCTATAAATTAATGGGGAAATTAATATGATTCCTACAATTATTTAATCATTAATACCACCTTTTCGTTGAGGTGAGCGTGGCTCTGGCCATGTACGTTGCTCGCCTGTTCTGGAGTTAATTGGTAAAATAATTTTTTCTGACGAAGCTCTATTCGGATCTTCACATGCCATATAAACTAAAATAGCCGTTAAAATAGCATTGCTTCTTACATCATCAAAAACAATTTTATCATAGGTATCTCTATTGGTATGCCATGTATAATTCCAATATGACCAGTTTAAAGAGCTCAAGTTAAATGATGGTGCACCAGCTGCTAAAAAGGATGCATTATCAGATCCGCCTCCACTTGGCGAACCTGGAAAATTAGTTTCAATATGTTTTGAAATATCATTAGGAACTGCCTCTAACCAACGTGATAAATACTCATATGCATGTAAAAAGCCAGCTCCGGAAAGATTCACAACTCGACCAGTACCATTATCTTGATTAAATACGGCTTGAATGTTTTTTACTATTTCAGGATGATCTTCCACAAAAGCGCGAGAACCATTTAAGCCTTGCTCCTCACTTCCCCAATGACCAACCAAAATAGTACGTTTTGGATTTGGATATATTTTTTTTAGAATACGCATAGCTTCCATCATAACCAACGTTCCGGTTCCATTATCGGTTGCTCCAGTTCCGCCATCCCATGAATCGAAATGTGCAGATAACACAACATATTCCTCTGGTTTTTCAGTTCCTTTAATTTCTGCAATGGTATTATACGTATCTGCAACTCCTAAATCTTTGGACTCGGCAACAATTTTAATTTTCGGTTTACTACCATATTCCGCTAAACGGTATAGCATAGTGTAATCTTCCAACTCCATGTCTACTGTTGGAATTTTTTCGGTTCTAGCACTAAAAATTTTATTTGAGCCAAATGCTTTGGACCAATAAGATGTTACAATTCCAGCTGCTCCAGCTTCTTCTAATGCTTGATTTATACTTCGTGAGTTATAACCCATTCTTTTTAGATTAGCATACCATTCTGTGGAGATTGAATCGCGCTCTTTTTTCATTTTTTCGAAAGATTCTTCGGTAGCAAATTCTTCCCAGTTATAATCTGGACGACCAGTTATTTGATACATAGACGTCATGACGAATTTACCTTTTACATTTTTTAGCCAATTATTAAACTCCATAGAATCTTTAACAGTTGGAAGTGTAATAACTTCGGCGGTAATACCTTTTGGTCCTGTGCTAGGATTCCATGCTAATTGCATACCATCTAAAGATTGTATCCTTGGATAAACCATATCAATATGCGTTATACCACGTTCCCAAGCGCGCCATTCTCCCCATTTTTCATTTCTAGCTGAAATATCCCACTTTCCATATTGTGCTACTGCCCAATCATTGGCTTGTTTCATTTGTGGTGTCCCAACTAGACGCGGACCAATAACATCTAACATTTCGTGCGCTAAGCGTTCTAACTGTGAATTTTCAGTAGCTTCTTCTAAAATGCTTTCTACAACTGATTCGGTGCTTTGTGCTTGGATAAAACTGACCGACAGTAATGCAAAAACAGCAAAACTATATGCGAATTTATTCTTCATAATGATTGGTTTATTATAAGATTAGTAGCTAAACAAATTACAATAATTCTTTTAGAAAGGCTATAAAAATTAATGTGAAATGACTTTTCATAAAACAAAAAAGAGGCGTTACAAAATAACGCCTCTTTAAATTATAAACTATAACGTAATTATAAATTATAAATAACACGCATGGTTACAAAACGTGGTTGAATAAAATAATCGTTAGTACTTACAGACAATCCACCTGCATTTGTTTGGGTCTGGGATTTTGTATTTAACAAGTTGGTTGCTTTCATTTCAAATTCCCATTTGGCATCTGCGTCTTTTCTATACGCTAAAGAGGCATCCCAGAAATCGAAACTATTTATTTTACCATCTTCATCACTTAACAAATTATACTCATAACTTGATTTTAAAGTAAAGGCTTTCCATATTAACGCATCAAACTCTAATTTTGGTGCATTGGTAAAGAATTTCGAACGTCTGTTACCTTGGTCATTATCTTGAATTCCATACGTGTAACTTACTTCAAAATTTGGTGCCTCACGGTAATTAGAGCGTAAGGATCCCGTATACGATTGGTTGTAATTTTCGTTAACCGAACGCTGATTATTAATAAATTGATTAAACTTATTATATGAGAAATTACCTCTTGCTGTAGCACGTAATTTACCAAAAGCACGTTGAAAACTTCCATTAAGGGATACACTCTCGTCGGCAAAATTAGAATTAAAAGGCGTACCAACATTAATAACACTACCAGGTTGAAACTCGGATGATGTTCTAATTTGATCAATATTTTTCGTATAACTAGCACGCGCAAAAACGTTGGTGTAATTAAACATATTAAAACTAAAATATGTTAAACTTACATTATGAGCTATAGAACTTTCCAATTCTTGATTACCAGAAAAGAACGAATTATATCTGTTAAGCACTAAACCTTCTGCTAACTGATTTACATCCGTAAACTGGGTTTGCATGCGGTAATTAAAGGTTAGATTCTCACTCTTTTTAAATTGAATTCGCGTATTAAAGTCCGGTAATACTCTAAAGAAATTATCAGTAAAACTAATGCCAAATTGTTCATTTTTTGCACTGTATGCGTGAGCAGACAAGCCAGGTGTAAACGTAAAAATACCAGCTTTTAATTGATAGTGTAACCCAACATATAAATCGGTAAAAGTATAATCGGTGTTATTTTCAGGACTATAATTATTAGGTTGATCGTTAAAAACAGAACCGTCATCTAATGTTTGGAATATTCTTGAATCAAATTTCTGATTGCTATAAATAGTTCCAAGCGTTAAATTAATATTACTCTTATTATTTAACACGTTCCAATAATCTACTTTGGCATCTAATTGATTCGATTTTATACGTTTTTCTTGAGATAAATCATATCTAAACTGATCCTGATTAAGCCCTAAAAAATCTGCTGTGTCATCATATGGATCGTTTGGGAAATCATTGTTATTTGTTGGGTCATTTGCTAAAAGTGCATTATAAAATGGGTCCTCGTCTTTTATAAGATGTGTTGCTTCAAAAGCAAAAATATTTTTCTCATTTAGTGTATAGTAGTAATTCAAATTCTGATTAATACTAAATGGATTGGTTTCTTCATTTTGAGCCACACCTCCAATAACTGTGGAAAATAAATTTTGCTCTTGCGTTTCTTGAGACATACGTCCCAGAATCTCATAATCTAATTGATTACTAGCATTTGGTTTATATTTAGCACTTAACTTCAGCATCCCTAAATCACTACGTTGAGTTGTATTACTTTCAGTGCGTTCATCTGGAATTCCAAGTTCTGGATCATTATAAATAACATCGTTATTTTCCTGTAAAAGAATTTTATTTCCTGTATAAATACCAAAACCACTTAAGTCTAGCTTATCATTAGGCGAATAACTAAAATTTGCTGCACCAAAACGCGCATTAATTTCTTTTGCACGATTATTTTGAAGTGATAAAAAACCTAAACCATTATCGCTTAAATTTAAATTAGTTCCACTACTCTGACTTGGCCTATTAAAACCTCCAGCAAAATTAAAATAATCCCTACGTGTAAAAGCTAATTCGCCAATATTATTGATATCTCCAATAACATTCACGCTATATTTGGGACTGTAATAAAATAATTTTGGCTGCGCTAAATACAAGCCGCTATCGTCTGCAACACCAGCTCCTGCTGTAACGGTCCCAAACCAAAAGGCTTCTTTTCCTTCCTTTAATTTAATATTGATGGCAATATTATCTTGGTTATTTTGAACACCACTTAATTGGCCAACTTCGGCATAATTTTTAAGTACTTGAACTTTATCAACGGCATTTGCTGGAATATTTTTAGTGGCTAATTTAGAATCGCCATCAAAAAAATCTTTCCCTTCTACCATAACTTTGGATACCACTTTACCTTCAACTTCAATTTGTCCATCTGCATTTATTTCAACACCCGGTAAATTTTTAAGAACGTCTTCCAGTTTTCGTTCGGTTCCTTTATTAAACGAATCGGCATTATAAACAAGTGTATCACCTCTAACGGTTACTGGCATTTCATAAATCAGTTCTACTTCATCTAATGCATTATCATTTTCTAACGTAAAATCTCTTGAAACATCCGTTTCTTTGGTTGTGATTGCTACATCAGAGGTTTTCATTCCAATATAACTGACCTGAACTTTATACTCTGTGTTTTTTTCTAAAGACAGCTTATAACGACCTTGATCATTAGTAATTCCATAAGAATCTAATTTATTGGTTTGTTGATTTATAGCGATAACATTGGCAAGTTCCAATGGATTACCGATACTATCTTTTACAACACCTTCTATTTTTACTTGGGAGAAAGTAGCGCATCCTACTAAAAATAGAATAGCCGTTATTACATGTTTCATTTAATTGGTGATTGGTTGTTAGTTTTAAATTTATTTTGATTGCTTAGCGACCTCGACGACCACTGTACATATCGCGCATTTCTGCCATTTTATTCTTCACTATATCTTGATACTCACTTTTAGTTACTTCTTTGCCTTTACTAGGTGCTTCAATTTTTGATTTTTCCTCTGGATTCATAACTATTTTCGAGCACAAAATAGTTGTATTATCTGCACTGACTTCTAAAATTAATCCTGGCAATCCTGAATATTCTGATGGCCCATGACTTACTGGAATTTGTGGTGTATACCATGCCTCTATTTGAGACATTTTTATTTGTCTCATTTTTGTAGAATCTGATGATGCACTTGCCGCTTCCGATTCGCTGTTTCTTAAACGATCCCAAGAAAAATCATACCAATACAACTCTGACGATGGAATGAGTGCTACGGCTTTCATACAATTATATTGTCCTACTTTTTTTGTATCTGTTGTTAAGGTCCATTCAATAGCTTGGAGTTTATCTTTAACCAAAAACTGCTTGCCGTAAAATTCCTGATTCTGCAATAACATGTTTGTTTTTACATTTTTATATTGTTCTCCAGGCGCAAAGTTTTTTCCCCAAGAATCTGTAGCTCCTGAAATGGCATCTAATTTTTCGTCTTCGTCATATATAGATTCTTCGATACTAAAGGTCAGAACATAAACCTTTTCTAACCTGTTTTTTAAGCGCTCTTGGACTTGTTTTTTTTGAGCCTCGCTCATGGTTGCTCCCCAATTACCTAACTCCATTTTAGATTTTGTAGAATAATAAGCTTTCCCTTGAAAGTTTTGTGCCGTTACATTAAAGGATAAAATCCCCACGAAGGCAAACGTAACGAAATATGTGAAAGATGTTTTCATAATTTTTTGTTTAATTATTCATTACCGAAGTTAAACAAAATAAATGATTAGAGTCAGATTACTACCTAAAAATCATTTATAATGTTACGTTTAGCGACCTCTTCCGCCGCCACGACCGCCTCTTCCGCCATACATTTCGCGCATTTCTTCCATTTTCTGTTTCATTATGGCATTGTACTCATCTCGAGTAACCTCTTTTCCTTTTGAAGGCTTTTTAATTTCGGTTTTCTCTGTTGGATTTAAAACAATTTTAGAACACAACATCGTTGTTCTATCTGCATTAATTTCTAAAATAAGACCAGGAAGTCCCCAATATTCACCAGGTCCATTATTAACAGGAATTTGAGGTGTATACCAAGCCGTAACCGTAATTTCTTTTGGAACTTCTATTTCGGCCATAAAATCTTTACTTGTAGATGCTGCAGCTGTGGAATCTGTAACTGTGGAATCTGCAGTTTTTTCGGCAGTTTCAGCACTTGTATCTTTGGTTTCTTTTTTCTCATCGTCACGCGATTTTCTTCGCATGCTAGTCCAATCAAATTCATCTACTTTTTTTACTGCTGTTGCTTTAAAACACATATATTGACCAATTTGTCTGGTTTCGCCACTTAAATCCCATTCCAAATCTTTTAAATCATCTACAATAAGAAACTGCTTACCAAAGAACTCTTGTTCTTGCAGCATTTGTTTGTCTTTTACATTCTTGTATTGCTCTCCACCTGTAAAACTCCCCATCATACCAAAGCCTCGTCCGCTTCCTGGTGCTTCTAACTTTTCTTCTTCTTTATACGTAGATTCAGTTTGAGAAAATGTAAGAACAAAGGTTTTTTCAAGCATGGTTTTCATACGTTCCATGATTTGCTTTTTTTGCTGCTCACTCATGTCGCGTCCTCCCCAATTATCTAAATCCATAGTGGTTTTAGTTTGGTAAAATGCTTGCCCTTGAAAGTCTTGTTGTGCATAATTGTAAGTAGACGTTGTTGCCACTAAACAGATAACTGCAATAAATTTGTAGAATTGATTCATCTTAAAGTTTATATATTTTTAATAAAAATAGCTTTAATTGCCACCAATTAGACTCAAAAAATGTTAAAACGTAAAAGCACCAACTGTTAAAATTTTCATAAAAAATAAATGCAGCATCATTACTAAACAAAAATCTGCTTTTTCATTTGAATTTTGTACTTTTCAAACTTCATGAAACAGCTCACATTATTTATCTGCCTTTTTTCAATTTCAGTGTTCGCACAGGACAGTATTTATGTTATTAGTAAAGAAAAGTTACCCATAAACGTTGAAACGATTATTGGTATTGATAATTTTGGTACCAAATATTACGAAACTAATAATATATTTTACAAAAAAACAGGTGATAATACCATCAATTATAGTAATGTTCAGTTAGGCAAATTAACGTCGGTTGATGTTTTTAATCCTTTAAAAATAATTACTTATTACAAAGACTTCAACACCGTTATTATTTTAGATAACCGCCTTGCAGAAATTTTACGGATTGATTTTAATGCGGTTCAACCTTATAAAAATGTCAGTTTTGTATCATTAGGAAATGATAATACTATTTGGATTTTTAATCAAGACAATCAGCAATTAGAGTTATATGATTATAAAGCAAAATCGTCTAGAGCCGTTACTTTACCTGTGGTTTCTAATGCACTTTACTTTACCAGTAATTATAATTATGCATGGCTACTTACTGAAAAGTATATTTATAAATACAGTTATTTTGGGAGTTTAGTTTTCAAAATTAAGAATACAGGTTTTACAAAAATTACAGAAAGGAATAATGATATTATACTTCAGAAAGAAAATAGCCTTTATTTTTTAAATGATAAAACACAAGAAATTACACCCATTGCGTTGCCTAATTTGTTAATAAATCAGTTTTTAGTAACGGATGAAACGCTGTATATTTACGATTCGAAAATTCTTCATGAATTCCAACTAAAAAATTAAAACGTATGCATGTTGCAGTAGCCGGAAATATTGGCGCAGGAAAAACCACACTTACTAAATTATTAGCCAAACATTATAAATGGGAACCGCAACTTGAGGACGTGGTAGACAATCCGTATTTAGATGATTTTTATAACCAAATGGAACGTTGGAGTTTCAATTTGCAGGTTTATTTCTTAAATAGTCGTTTTCGTCAAGTAAATCAGATTAGAGAAAGTGGAAAGGATATTATTCAAGATCGAACTATTTATGAAGATGCGCATATTTTTGCTCCCAATTTACATGCCATGGGATTAATGACCAATCGGGATTTTGAAAATTATCATTCGTTATTCGATTTAATGGAATCCTTTGTACAAGGACCTGATTTATTGATTTACTTACGCAGTTCTATTCCCAATTTGGTGAGTCAAATTCATAAACGCGGTCGCGATTATGAAAATACCATTAGCATTGATTATTTAAGTCGCCTAAACGAACGTTACGAAGCATGGATTCATGGGTATGACAAAGGCAACTTGTTAATTATAGATGTAGACAATATGGATTTTGTGGCAAACCCTGAAGATTTAGGAACTATTATTAATAAAATTGAAGCACAAATTCACGGGCTTTTTTAGAAACTAAAATCCTTATTATATAAAACCAAAAAACCACGCTGGATAGCGTGGTTTTTTATTAATACTTTTTAAAGTGTTATTTCACTTCAATATCTCTTTCATCAGTTACATCCATTTTAAACTGCGTAGATTCACTTTTTAATTGTGCTATTTTAGCATCAACTTCTGCTTTAGTTCCAGAGATAACTAATTCTTCTTTAGTAAGCTCTTCACCGTTTACATTGGTAACGCTAACGATAGCTTTAGCAAAATCATTCGAAGTAATAATAAAATCGACATATACTTTTTTACTAGAAAGACCTTCTACAACTTCTACAGATTCATTGATAACTAAACCTTCTTCAGTTGCATGACCTCCTAAAATTGGCGCAATTACTAAACCAATTAAACACGTTAATTTAATTAAGATGTTCATAGATGGACCAGATGTATCTTTAAATGGATCACCAACAGTATCTCCAGTTACAGCCGCTTTGTGAGCTTCAGAACCCTTATACGTCATTTCACCATTAATCATCACACCAGCTTCAAAGGATTTCTTCGCGTTATCCCAAGCACCACCAGCATTGTTTTGGAAAATTGCCCAAAGCACACCAGAAACCGTAACACCAGCCATATAACCACCTAACATTTCAGCAATTGCCATATTGTTCATTCCAAAAATCATTGGAACAAATGCTATAACTAAAGGAAAACCAATCGTTAATAAACCAGGCAACATCATTTCTTTTAAAGAGGCTTCCGTAGAAATCGCCACACATTTATCGTATTCTGGTTTCCCAGTACCCTCCATAATGCCCGGAATCTCTCTAAACTGACGACGAACTTCTTCTACCATTTCCATAGCGGCTTTACCTACAGCATTCATGGCTAAAGCAGAGAATACAACTGGTACCATACCACCAACAAATAACATAGCTAAAACAGGAGCTTTAAAAATGTTAATTCCATCAATTCCTGTAAACGTTACATACGCAGCAAATAAAGCTAACGATGTTAGGGCAGCAGAAGCAATAGCAAATCCTTTTCCTGTTGCAGCAGTTGTATTACCAACTGAATCTAATATATCCGTACGCTCTCTAACAATTGGTTCTTGTTCGCTCATTTCAGCAATACCACCTGCGTTATCAGAAATAGGTCCAAACGCATCAATAGCTAATTGCATAGCAGTTGTAGCCATCATAGCAGATGCTGCTAAAGCCACACCGTAAAACCCAGCAAATGCGTAAGATGCCCAAATAGCACCAGCAAATAATAAAACTGAAGGGAAGGTAGAAATCATACCAGTTGCTAAACCAGCAATAATGTTTGTTCCTGCTCCAGTACTTGATTGTTGTACAATATTTAAAATTGGTTTTTTACCTAAACCTGTATAGTATTCTGTTACTGAAGAAATAACTGCTCCTACGAATAAACCTACTAAAGTAGCATAGAATACACGCATAGATGAAATTTCTTGTAAACCTTCACCAAAGAAATTCATTTGCATAGTTTCTGGTAACATCCACGTTACTAAACCAAAACAAGCAGCAGCAACTAGTGCTATAGACACCCAGTTTCCAAGGTTTAAAGCTCCCATAACTTGAGCTTCTTTAGCGTCATTACTTTTTATTTTAACAAGCATGGTACCAATAATCGAAATGATAATTCCAACACCAGCAATAGCCATAGGTAATAAAATTGGACCAATACCACCAAAGGCATCTGCAATATTTCCACCCATATCTTTAATTACATAGTTACCTAAGACCATAGCTGCTAAAACCGTTGCAACATACGAACCAAATAAATCGGCTCCCATTCCGGCAACATCACCAACATTATCTCCAACGTTATCTGCAATAGTAGCAGGATTACGCGGATCATCTTCAGGAATTCCTGCTTCAACTTTTCCAACTAAATCAGCTCCAACATCGGCAGCCTTCGTGTAAATACCACCACCTACTCTTGCGAATAATGCGATAGACTCTGCTCCTAAGGAGAAACCAGCTAATGTTTCAAGAACAATGGTCATATCCATGGTATTTGTCCAAGTATTATCCATAAAAAACCAAAAGAAGAAGATGAAGAAAGCTGTTAAACCTAAAACAGCTAATCCTGCAACACCAAGACCCATTACGGTTCCACCACCAAAAGATATTTTAAGAGCATTAGGTAAACTGGTGCGTGCAGCTTGTGTGGTTCTAACATTTGTTTTTGTTGCTATTTTCATGCCTATATTTCCTGCAAACGCTGAAAAAATAGCTCCAAAAATGAAGGCAACAACTATAAGCCAATGTGTTGTTGGAACAATAAATGAAACTGCTGTAAGTGCAAAACTTACTATTAATACAAAAATTGCGAGTAATTTATACTCCGCGTTTAAGAAAGCAAGTGCGCCTTCATAGATATGATCTGAAATTTCTTTCATCTTGCCGTCTCCAGCATCTTGTTTCATTACCCAAGATTTTTTTACGACCATATAAATTAATCCTAAAAGCGCCATGACTATTGGCATATAAATCATCATTGATTCCATATATTCTTAATTTTATTATTAGTTAATAAGGTCGCTAAAGTAGTGAAATCTCTTAAAACTAAAAAACCCTTCTATTTAATTATAGAAGGGTTTTATTTTACTATATATCTACTTACTAAATTGTGAAGTCACCATTCGTTTTATGCTCACTATTTTCATAGCGATTTATGCACTTATTTAAGATATCATAAGCTTCATCTGCATTTCCCCAGCCACCAACATCAACTTTTTTCTTTTCAAGATCCTTGTAAACTTTAAAGAAATGTTCAATTTCCTTTATTAAATGGGGATTTAATTCGCTTAGATCATTGATCTTATTCCAGATCGGATCGGATACGGGCACACAGATCACCTTTTCATCGGGTCCTTTTTCATCGGTCATATGAAATACGCCAATAGGCTTTACCTCCATTACACAACCGGGAAATGTTGCTTCGGTCACCAACACAAGGACATCCAACGGATCGCCATCCAATGCCAAGGTTTCTGGGACAAACCCATAGTCGGCCGGATACATCATGGATGAAAAAATCATCCTATCGTACCTTATCTTCTTTAGGGCAAAATCGTATTCATATTTGTTTCTACTACCCTTTGGTATTTCGATCAATACATCGAACGACGTAATATCTTCACTGCTCATATGGTTATGTTTAATCTTATAATTTTTCTAAAATAACAAATTAATATCAGGTAGCGGTCAAAAAAGTATATCAGAAATGAAATCCGAAAGACCCAGTTACCCCAAAAGACCTTGCACCAGGGTTTTCCAAATAATTTCCCCTAAAATTAAAATCTATCCTTAAAATCTTTAATATATTCCCCACTCCTACCGAATACTCCCAATATATCTTATCATTTGGAGCTATTAAAGGAATATTTGCCGGAGCGCTCAAGGCCCTGTTTTCATCCGAAAGTTCTCCCCAGACTCCTCTTAGGCCAATTATTTCCCTCAGGTTCCATTTTCTCATAAAGGGAATCCTGGAAAAAAACCTTCCATTAAAATTGTGTTCCAAATGTGCCGAAACATAAGTATCGGTAACGAATTCATAAAAATCGAGATTCGAGAAAGTATTGTAAACAGAGAAAAATGTTTGATTTCCCGGAATGGCATTAAGCAATCCCAGTGGAACCTCTCCAAAGGTCTTCCCTGTCTCCACTGTACTTAGTAACCTGCCAAGACCACCCACCTGCCAAGGCTGTGTATAGCTGAACTGAACCTTTTTATAATCGAAATCACTATCCAAGAAATTTTTAACTCCATTGGTATAGGACAAAAACAAGGTACTGTAGTTATCGTTTACATCACGCCTTTCCACGCCGTTTCCTATGGTTTTCTTTCCCGGGGTATATATAAGAATGGTAGAAAGGTCAAATTGATTAATTTCCGACGATATCCCTGTAGGCGCGGAAGGATCTATATAATCCAAGCTAAAAGCATCGGGCAAGGCAGAACTGAGTGTCCTATAGGACCCGCCTACTCCTATCCTAAGGTTAGTGACCGGTTCCAGCTCCAGATTAAAAGTTGTAAGATCTATATTGGTAAGGCGGTCATTGGAACCAACGGTAAACACGGAAGAAGAGGCTATACTCCTTCCCAGCACATCAGTAGTAGCCGTTAAACTAATCCCCAATTGTTCTATATCCCTTCTTTTACCACCTGAAATTATAAACCGAGATTTTTTGTCCACCAGCCATTTTCCGGAAATCCCATATTTAAACTTATCGTCTCCAAACCCATAAGCCAGATAACCCTGCAATCGCCACGGATCATTTTGCCCAAAATAAGTCCGGGCCCCTGCCCTTAGTCG
>DIAL01000122.1:367-977 GCA_002414705.1 Flavobacteriaceae bacterium UBA5079 | reverse complement strand
TAGTCGGACACCCTCCGCTTCATTATAGCCAAAAATACTGTACACATCCCCCAGGTCCAAATTCCATTTATCTATTTCCACATATCCGGATCCCAGGATACTTACTATGTTATAGTAGCTTTTAAACTTGGGCACTGTCTTTAAGGTATCCAACAATTTATAAATCCCTTTTTCATCAGCATTTAAGGACTCCAATCTATTGGCTTCCCAAAAGTCATCTTCCTTATTCAAGACCAAAGGGTCAAATGGGTCGGTTTTGGCCTTATAAAATTCATTGGGTTTGGGTTGATCAAATTTATAATCCCCGTAGACCGTAGTCCTCTTGCCATATACCCCTCTTGAATTTTCCTTTTTATTAAAGCTAAAATCAGACAACATATAATCCCGGGTCAAAAGAAAAACCGAATCATTGACCACATCGAACTCCTGTTCAATATAAATTTCCTTTACCCAGTTGATATTGGCACTTTTGGTGACGGCCAAATTTATATTCTTCACCGCATAGGTGGAATCGTTCACCCAAAAATCCCCTTTAAACGTAAGTTCATTTTTTCGCCTGGGATAATAAATAATATTATAACACCATTTATTATCTATAAAGGCACTATCG
>DIAL01000122.1:0-164 GCA_002414705.1 Flavobacteriaceae bacterium UBA5079 | reverse complement strand
CTGGTAAAACTCTTGTCGAAAAATTTTAAATAATTATTGTAAATATCGTAGTCAGAATAAAGATCCTCAATAAAGGCAATTATAGCCTGATTATTGCTGAAACCAGAATTCTTGCTCCCCAAAACATCTTCCTTTACCATGGCTGTCTCATTATTGCCATAGAC
>DIAL01000140.1:75767-77497 GCA_002414705.1 Flavobacteriaceae bacterium UBA5079 | reverse complement strand
TCATATTTACCCTTAAACTTTTTGTAGATATCTGGACTTGTAATAAAAAAGTGGACAATTAATTGTGATATTTAAGCAGCCATGGCATACAACCTTAAAAAGTACTTGAAGTTTACTCGGAAACAGTCAAAAACCAAGGCAAAAGCACTTGGTCTTATATTTTCTAAAATAAATGGACTCCAAAACCTAATAATCTTCAATTTCCACCAACCAAAATTTAATTAAATGGCAGTTTAAGAAAATTAAAAAGGCCCTAAAAAGGGCTTAAATGTGTTTTGTTCATAAATTTTTAGGCAGTTGTGCAACGATTACTAGTGTTGGCTGTAGTTTTCATTAGATAAACTAGTTATAAGAATCGAATATATGTTAATCTAATAACTGTTGCCTTTTTTATTTTTTTGATTTGCAATACTTAATTACTTCTCTTGTTTTTTTACAATATCAAAACTAAAGTCATTCAATAAGTTCAATTAAATGTTCATAGGTTCCATCACTATTTCGGTTAGTAGCTATTTGACCTCTAACTCCTATAAAAGTGCCAGTACCACCAATTATAGCTCTTAACTGTGGTTGATTTTTAATCATTTCAGACTTATCTTTATGAGGATATACGGCTTTGCCTCCTACAACTATTGTATTTCCTTCACCAAAATCAAATACCATTTGCACCATCTTTTCTTGAAAAGCTTCGTGATTTTCTTCAGGGATAAAAATTGTTAGAAGATATCCACTTAATATACCTTTAACATTATTATTAGTAATTACATCTGCATCAAAAGCTAATAAATCACCATGTGAGACACCATCTTTATCCAAATCTATGTGAATGATATTTGGTGCCTCTTGATTTATTTTAATAATAGTATTATTAGATGTTTTTGAATTTCCAGTATTCATTTCTTTAGAATGTGAAATAGATTCTGGATTTTGCCCACAAGAAGTTAATAAAATGATTAAATAGGATAGTAATAATAATTTTTTCATATGTATGTTTAATGGTTATTTACAGATATATTAAAATCACCTAGACAATAATAATATAAATTATTTCATTTCTCATTTTTTATAATAATTACTTACAACGGTTTGAATAAAGCGCGTTTTAATGCGCTTTATTTTTTGTTAGCATTAGTTTTCTTTCTTTAATTGTTTAACACTCCAATAAGTAGCATAAAATAGATATCTCACAAAAAATGTAAATGAAAAAATAAATGAAATCATTATGGCAACAACTTTTTCATTAGTATAACGTGGCCGATTACTAATTTGAATAATTTGATTTTGATTTTCTTTGTATAAATCTATATTGAAGTTAGGATGTGACCCATCCTTTTCGAAACCAAACTCTGGAAATTTTGAATTTAATTCTATGAAATTGTAATTTTCTTCTTCAACTGTTGCGCAATAATCTTTTAATGCTTGTCTGTCATAAGATTTTAATTGAGGAAATAAAGGATCTACCTTGGAATAATCATATTGATTTTTCTTTGCTTCGATAGTATATTTTTGAAGAGAAAGATGTGGTTCAAAATTCTCCATTTTAATTGCGCTATTTCCTAATTCATTATATCTTTTTTCATTATGTGAATCGACAAATATGAATATTATGTATAGGATTCCAATTAATACTAACGAGGATAATAAGAAAAGGAATTCGCGTGCAATTATTCTTTTATTCATATAATTTTATTAATGCTAACGTATGTTTATAAGTAATGGTGTGTATATAT
>DIAL01000140.1:51303-75557 GCA_002414705.1 Flavobacteriaceae bacterium UBA5079 | reverse complement strand
ACCAACACTGTTCGGGCTGTATTTCTCTTTGTTCGGGCTTTCAAAAAGATAATTTGTTGGCTTCCATTGTTTGTAATAGGTTCTTAAATCATATAAGGTATTCTTCGATAGCAGTGTATATCGTTCTTTATTGCCTTTCGCATCTTTAACATGTATCAGCATTCTGGAACTATCAATATCGCTAATTTGTAGATTTAATAGTTCACTTCTACGTAGTCCAGCAGAATACAGTAAGCTAACAATGCAACGATGTTTTATATTTGGACTTCAATTGACTCTTCGATAGGATTAATAATACTCTGTAGACGAGTACCCTGTGATTTTTTTAAAATTATTAAAAAAAAATATTTCGCTAATTGTTAAGTGTTTACAAATATCGCTAACACTTTGCTAACAAGGTTTTTTTGGTAAATTAATCGGGTTTTATATTTTTCGCCTTTAAATTATGCACTAATTATTTATTAAAATCAATTCGCTTATGAAGAACACCCAACACCATTTATTATTAACAGGATTGTTGTTTTATGCTAGCTTAATCCACGGGCAAACCACTATTGCAGTATCAGGAGGGAATGCCACAGGTAATAACGGCAGTTCAGCCTACAGTTTAGGTCAAGTGGTTTACAACACCTATTCCAGTGATGCCTTCAGTCTATCGCAAGGCGTACAACAGACTTATCAAGTGTTTACACTAGGTGTAAGCTCACCCAAACTAAAAGGAACACTAACAGCTTACCCTAACCCTACAACGCATCGCATTACCTTAAGCTTCAGCCAGTTTGATAATCAAGATTTGTCGTATGTCTTAACCGATTTACAAGGCCGACTCATACTAACAGGAGCCATCACTAGTGATCAAACTTCTATTAATATGAGCACGTGCATATCTGCTACCTATCTTTTAACGGTTAAAGATGAAAACCAAACACGATTACAGACCTTTAAAATTATAAAACGTTAAAACTTTACTCCAATGAAACAATTAGTTAAACTATTTTCTTTTTTAATAATCACTTCAAGCCTTTGGGCTCAAACCCCTGAGTCAATGAGTTACCAAGCTGTGCTTAGAAACAGCTCGGATGAATTAGTAATCAATACCAATTTAGGTATGCAGCTCAGTATTCTACAAGGAACAGCTGATGGATCAGCAGTATATGTAGAAACACAAACACCAACGACCAATGCTAATGGCTTGGTGAGTATTCAAGTGGGTACAGGTACTACTAGCGATGATTTTAGTAGTATTGATTGGGCAAACGGTCCTTTTTTTATAAAAACTGAAACAGATCCAACGGGTGGTAGTAATTATACCATTACAGGCACTAGCCAACTAATGAGCGTCCCTTATGCGCTTTATGCTAAAACAGCTGGTAACTCGTTAATACCAGAAGGCACTAGCCCAAATGATATATTAGTTTGGTCTGGCACAACATGGTCTATACTTGCTGCTGGTGAGGAAGGATCTGCCTTAAAAATCGTAGATGGTGCGCCAACTTGGGTAAATACACCAGGTGGTGGTGTTCAATTTGGTTTCCAAGACGACTTCAATAACTTAAATATTAGTTTAAACAGTTTATATAGTGATAGGGCACAGATTAGAGTACAAAAACAAAATAACTTTAGTATTGACCCTAATATTACTTCTATGAATGTGCTGATTTCAACCGAATCTAATCCGATTCCATTTAATTCTGAAGCAAGTGTAATTAATTTAAATGATTTAAATGATGAGAATTATGGAGGAGTTTCTCTATCAATTAATGCATTACAAAGAGATACAAGGTATTATTACCGTCTTCTTATTAATGGTGAATTTGTAGACGAAAATGTTTATGGGTTTAAGACGCCTTATGCTATTGGTGAAGCATTTCAAGGTGGTATATTAGCTCATGTATATCAACCTTTTGACGATGGTTATGTAGAAGGAGAAATGCATGGGTTTGTAGTGGCTGAAAGCGCTTTAACAGACACTGCCGCATGGGGATGTGAAGGGACTAATTTACCTGGAATGCAAACAGGAGGCTCTGCTGCTTCAACAGCATCTCAAAATACTGCTATTATTAATAATTGTGGAGAAAGTGAAATTGCTGCAAAAGTAGTCAGTAATCTTTCTCTAAACGGATATAATGACTGGCTTTTGCCTTCAAAAGATTTGATTAATGGAGGGATAAGACAAAGTAATGTCTTGTCTTTGCTATCTGGTATTGTAGATGGATATTACTGGTCTTGTACACCACACAGCAATAATCCAGCACAGTCAGCATGGGCAACACATTTAAATAATGGATCAAATATTCAAGCTAATAAGTCTACTGCATATTACATTATACCAGTGAGAGAATTTTAATAAATTATATGTAGCCATTTCAGCTAAACATGTAATTCTAGTTAAAATAATCAAATTAGTGTGTTACAATTTATTCCCAAGTTTAAAAAAATATCCCTGGGAATATTTTTTGTTCCCCTATTTTTCTAAAACGAAGCTTAATTTCTTTGACATTTTCTTTATATTCATACATATACATTATTTGTATATTGAAATACCTAAATTAATAAACCTACAAGCGCCAAAAAAATCATGTTTGAGCCAAACGAAATACCATTGTTTTATGTTATTATGGCGGTCTTTATGGTTATTGTATTGACATCATTTATTATTTATGCGCTTATAAATATGATTGATACGGGTTATGTTTTAATAAAACGAAAACCATTATATCGCTATTTATTGCCACCATATAAAAAGCTACCAGCTCACCAACAACATCTTTTACAGTCACAATTCCGTTTTTATCAGCGTTTATCAGAAAAAGAGAAACGTGTATTCCATCACCGATTGGTTTATTTTATGCAGTCGAAAAAATTTGTCGGTCGCAATAATTTAGATCTCACGGATGAAATGGTTGTTTTAACATCTGCAACAGCCATAATGCTCACATTTGGGTTTCGGGATTATAGTTTAAAAATGATTAAGCATATCATAATTTATCCTTCTGCTTTCTATTCAGAAACCAATGAAATGCATCATAAAGGTGAATATAATCCTAGACTACAAGCACTCGTTTTATCTTGGGAGCATTTTGTAGCGGGCTATTCTGTTTCCAATGATAACTTGAATTTAGGAATCCATGAATTTGCACATGCTATTCATTTTAATAGTTTAAAAAATAGAGATGCTAGTTTAACTATTTTTGCTGACACGTTTAAAGAGTTGTCTGCATTTTTATCTGAAGAAACCGAGTTACGACAACGCTTATTAGCTTCTGGCTACATTAGAGATTATGCCTACACAAATGCTTTCGAGTTTGTTGCCGTTATAATTGAAACCTTTATTGAAACACCAGCCGAATTTAAAGCACAATTTCCTTCAGTGTATGCTAAAACCAAGCAGATGTTAAATTTTAATTTTGAAGGATATTAGTTTTCTAAACTGATTTTTATCATACTTTTTTTTGAGATGCTTTCGTAATTTTAGTAAACAATTTAAAAACGAAGAATCCATGAAAAAACGTACACCAGTTTCCGAAATTATGACCAAAACAGTCATCACCTTAAACCATACAGATGAGTTAGAGACAGCAGAAAAGCTCTTTAAATCTAAAAAAATCAGACACATTCCTGTGGTAAGTGGAGATGCTATTAAAGGTATGTTGAGTTACACCGATTTATTGCGTATAAGCTTTGCAGACGCGGTTGATGAAGAGGATGATTCTGTAGATACGGTTGTCTATAATATGTTTTCTATAGAACAAGTTATGGCTAAAAATTTAGTCAGTGTTCCATCAACGACTACCATAAAAGAAGTCGCTGAAATTTTAGCAACTAAAGAATTCCACGCCCTACCTGTTGTGGACGATGATAAACTAGTAGGTATTGTAACTACAACAGACCTTATAAACTATTTAATAGAACAGTTCTTACCTCTAACTAACTATTAAAAATAAAAAAAGCTCCGAAAGGAGCTTTTTTTATGATTTGTAAATATGGGTTTACTATTTGTTGGCTAGTGCTTTTAGTGTTTTTATAGTTTTTATAGGGTTGTCACTTTTAAACACATGACTTCCGGCAACAAAGGCATCAGCACCAGCTTCAACTAGCTGCTGGATGTTTTTGTCAGTCACACCACCATCTATTTCAATACGTGTGTTTAAACCTTGTTCATCAATCATTTTGCGTAATTTCTTAATCCTATTGTAGGTAATGTCTTCAAATTTCTGACCACCAAAACCTGGGTTTATAGACATTAATAATACCATATAACATTTTGGTAAAATATCTTCTAACACATTTATAGGTGTTGTTAAATTTAAAACCACACCAGCTTTACAGCCAGCATCTTCAATTTGCGTTAGCGTTCTGTGTAAATGCACTGTAGACTCATAATGTACTGTAATTATATCTGCACCAACTTTAGCGAACTCTTCAATGTAGCGTTCTGGCTTTTCTATCATTAAATGCACGTCCAAAGGTTTGGTTGCATGCTTTTTTATGACCTCAATAATTGGGAAACCGTACGAAATGTTTGGTACAAAATGACCATCCATAACGTCAATATGAAACCAATCGGCATCACTATTATTAACCATTTCAGTATCACGTTGTAGGTTGCCAAAATCGGCAGCAAGCATAGAAGGTGCTATTATTTTAGCATTCATAGTTCAAATATTTTAATATTTCGGTAAAAATAAATTAATTAGTAGAATTCGTATATTTATTATTAATAAAGTTTTCTATTATTCCCACCACTTTATCAACACTTTCTATTTCAGCTTGTTTTAACCAATTTAGATAATCTTCTAGTGTTTTCTGTTTTTTTAAATCGTTTACGATTAAAAAGCCCACATTGTAGTTGTCAAAAATACGTTCTTCAATAGGTGTGTCAATAAGTTTTATGATGCTTTTGTGTCTATCATCTTTTTTTATTTTAGAAAACAGATTATTGATATGTACATTTTCGCCTTCTAATATTTGAAGAAAATTACCATTATTGTAAATTAATAAACCAGACATATTTAGTGTGGAGTTATTTTGTTCTGTTTCGAAAAAAAGTTTTTCAAGTGAATTAGCGCTTAAATTATTGGCACTACTTACATAACAAATAGAGTATAACATAGCATTTAATTTAATAGGATTATAAAAAAATGAACCCAGAGTAATCAGCTCTGGGTTCTTTCATCAATCAAAAAACGAACAGTTATGTGTAACTGTTTGTTACTGTAATTTAGTCGCAATTAATAGAATTAATTACTAGCCTAAATATGTTTTTAGTATTTTACTTCTGGATGTATGTTTTAACCTACGAATAGCTTTTTCTTTAATTTGTCTCACACGTTCACGTGTTAAATCAAACGTTTCACCAATTTCTTCTAAAGTCATTGGGTGTTGGTTTCCTAAACCAAAGTATAAACGAATCACATCCGCTTCACGAGGTGTAAGGGTTTCCAAAGCACGTTCAATTTCTGTACGCAAGGATTCATGTAATAAATCGCGATCTGGATTTGGCGATTCACCTGAATTTAATACATCATATAAGTTACTATCTTCACCTTCAACTAAAGGCGCATCCATACTTACGTGACGACCAGAATTTTTCATAGACTCCTTAACATCGTTAATCGTCATATCCAATTCCTTGGCAATTTCCTCTGCACTTGGTGGACGCTCATGCGCTTGTTCCAAGAAAGCAAAAGTTTTGTTGATTTTGTTAATCGATCCAATTTTGTTTAATGGTAAACGTACAATACGGGATTGTTCCGCTAACGCTTGAAGTATAGATTGACGAATCCACCATACAGCATATGAAATGAATTTGAATCCACGAGTTTCATCAAAACGTTGAGCGGCTTTAATAAGGCCTAAATTCCCTTCGTTAATTAAATCTGGTAAGGTTAAACCTTGGTTTTGGTATTGCTTAGCTACCGATACTACGAAACGTAAATTGGCCTTCGTTAACTTTTCTAAAGCCACTTGATCACCCGCTTTTATGCGCTGTGCTAATTCTACTTCCTCGTCTGCGGTAATTAAGTCAACTTTTCCTATTTCTTGAAGATATTTATCTAACGAAGCAGTTTCTCTATTGGTAACCTGCTTGGTAATTTTAAGTTGTCTCATGTACGTTCTGTCTCTGATTAAATTGTGCGAACAACGTGTTCTATATGGTTATACGTAAGCATATCAGTTTTTGTTACAAAAAGTAACAATATTTTTTTTAGCCTTCCTTTTTACGCTTAAAATAATTTGTTTTTCCTGCCCTTACTGTTTACCTGATTGCAATTGATTCATTAATTCCGAAAAATCAAATGTAGCTGCTTTCTGTAATGGAGGGTAATCCATCAACGTTTTTATGTGTTCGTTTAAAAGTTCTTGAACAGGCTCGTTTAAAAACTGTTTACGCTGTAAAATGTCTGAACGATCTGTTACATTATCAAAGCTTTCAAACGGGTCGAAAGTTAAATTATAGATAATAGGGAACTTTTGTTTTTCAAATGGGGCATAATAATTTTCACTCGTTTCAAAATGCAATTTCCATTGATTAATACGAACGGCTCTAATACCAGATTCATGATAATAAATAAAATTATTACGTTTACTAGTTTCTGTTTTTCCTAACCAGTAATCTAAATTATTTACGCCATCAATGTATTGTTTTTTTTCTTTAAGCATATCTGCTGCAACATCTTCTACACCAGCTGCTGCTGCTAGTGTTGTGAAAATGTCCATGTGCGCTTGGATTCCTCTTAAAATTTTTCCAGCTGGAATATGATTCTTCCACATCACCATCATAGGAACTCTTACACCACCTTCGTAGGTTGTCATTTTCTCACCTCTAAATGGCGTGGTTCCGCCGTGAGTACGTGCACTATGTTCTGGTCCATTATCTGTGGAGTAAACTACAATTGTGTTTTCTAATTCTCCCATTTTTTCTAGTTCGGCTAACATCATACCGACTTGCATATCATGTTCCATTAATCCACTTCCATACATATCATGTTCTGTAGTAAAAGGTAAGGCCAAATAGCGACTTTCTGGTTTGAGATGTGTATACATGTGCATACGGCTGGTATTTAGCCATATAAAAAACGGTTTATTATCATCTTTTGCTTTTTTTGCAAACGTAAGTGATGCATCAATAAATTCCTCATCAACAGTCTCCATACGCTCTTTAGATAACTGACCAGTTTTTTCAATTTTTTGTTTTCCAACTCTGCCAAAACGTGGATCTACCGTTGGGTCGTCCTTGTCAGTTGCCCAAGTGTGTAATACCTCACGAGTGCCATACTTTTTGAAAAATTCTGGATCTTGAGGATAATCTTTCTGTTGGTATTCTTCTAGCGTATTCAAATGGTACAGATTACCATAAAACTCGTCGAACCCATGTACTGTTGGTAGATGTTCATTACGATCACCTAAATGGTTTTTTCCAAATTGTCCTGTTGCATAGCCTTGTTTTTTTAAAACTTCAGCTAATGTTGGCGATCCTGCTTTTAAGCCTAATGCAGCTCCTGGACGTCCTACTGTAGTCATGCCGCTTCTTATTGGATATTGCCCAGTAATTAAAGCTGCACGTCCTGCCGTGCATGATGGTTGGGCATAATGATCTGTAAACATAATGCCATCACGTGCAATTCTATCAATATTGGGAGTTGTATAGCCCATAGTTCCCAAACCATAAGCACTTACGTTTTGCCAACCTACATCGTCAGGGAAAATGATTAAAATGTTTGGCTTCTTTGAATTTGATGTGGACGCTTCATTTTTGGACTGTTGCGCATGACAAAAAAAGAGACTGCCACTAAAACTAGGGTTAGGATTTTGTTTTTCTGTTTCATGTTTTTTTTGTTTTTATTTTTGAACATTATGTAATAGGATTCATTCAATATTAAAGCTATTATATCAATACATTTTTCCCAAAGGAAAATAAAGGACTAATATATTATGATAGTTATAGAAGTACTTTAGTGAAAAGTTAATGAGTTTTTGCCTGTTTTTAATGCAGTGCTTTGTTTATATTTATTTTATTCGATTAAAAACTTTAAATTCAGAAAGCAATTTTATGATTCCATGGGGACTGATAACTCAACTGACTTCTTAAAAGGGGATAGCCCTAACTGTATTAAATTGTAATAATCAATAAATTTTTCTGTTATGATTTTATTAAACTGTGATTTAATACGTTTAGAATAAACATCCCTTTTAAAGTTGAATAACACATCAAAAAACCACATTACTGCTAATTTCTTATCTTTGTTAATTTCTACGATAGCTATATATTTTCCTAAATCAATCACTTCGGCTATTCCCATTTCTGAAAAGTTTAATCCAATGTCTAAATTTTGATTAAAATTCCCTTCCATAAGTTTTAGATTGTATTTGATTTTATCAAAATCGGTTGTATAATCAAAAACTCGGAATTCATTTAACTCACCAACTAATATACTTAGTTTTTCAGCCAAAAGTGTTTGATTTAGGAAAATATTTTTCCGTACGTAATGTTCTTCAGAATGTTAGCACTGGTTTTGTATAAGAAAATTGCGTGCTCGTGCCTAGTTATTTATCCAGAATAGCTAGTGTCAGAGTTATGTCATATTCATGTCACAATGATTTCGTCTACAAAGTAAGGTTAATACTTATCTTTGCCTCAACAAAAATATTATAAGGTAAACAACAATGAATTCCGATACAATTAATTTGAGAGATATTAAAAAAATGAGATTAGAGCGTCACTGGTCACAAGAACAGTTAGCAGATATGAGTGGATTAAGTATAAGAACTATTCAGAGAATTGAGAAAGGAGAAAATGCGGGTTTAGAATCATTGAAATCTTTGGCAGCAGTTTTTGAAACAAATATCGAAGATTCAGATAAGAAACAAGATTTGGAACAAATAATAAAAGAAGAAGAATATATTCAAAATATTAAAGGACTTTATAAACTTACTGCAGTTGCTATATTGAGTTTGTTGTTACCGTTTATTCTTGCTGTAAATGATTCGTCTTTTTGGAACGTTTTTTTATGGGTATTTCTTTCATGGGGAATTGTATTGGGAATTTATTCTCTTAACATATTTGATTTATTTGGAGAAAAATGGAAAAGAAAAATGATTAGTAAGAGATTAAAAAAGAAGTGACTCTTTTTTAATTAGGTATAGCGTGTTCGTGTATAATTTCGTTGCGTGTTTGTGTGCGAGGATTTTCCGAAGGAAAATCAGAAGCTAGCAAACAAAGCTACTAAAACTGGTTAAGCATAAAATAGCAATTTTTTATATACAATGTTGCACACTGGCTTTTTATTTGTTCAACGTTTTTTCCACTTGACTCTTTAATTCGGAAATATTAGTATCTAATTTATTCCGTTTTATTTTTTCTGTTAATGATTCGAGTTTTTCTAAAATCGTATTCTTAAAGAACAATTGTCTTTCGTTTTCCTTGAGTCCGAAAAAGTTTTCGTCATCTAATATTATTGGTATTCCGACAGATTGTTCTTTTCTGCGATAATTTCCAATTGGTTTTATGCTTTTAAGTTCGTCGGGAATTGGTCTTACATAAAATTCAAACAGAATTAGTTTTAAGTCAGTACCGAAATCTTGCCATTTCAGGAAGTTGAGTTTATTTTTTAATCCATTTTCGCTCCATAGGTATGACCTGATTAATTCAGAATCCGTTTCTCCAACGTTGAAACTCGCGTAAAATCCTAAAATAGTATCTTCGATTTTTTCTGTCATTTGAGCTTTTTATACATTGTTGTACGCTGGCTTTATCTTAATTTTGTTCCAAATTCTTCTAATTTATTGAAAATACCATAGTAAGCGTTAATTCCTTCTTGATTTTCAATATTCGTATTTACTAGTAGAATTCCGCCTGTTTTATCTTTTGGATTAAAAAACATTAAAGATGATGCACCTGGGTCGCCACCTGTGTGTCCAATATTGCCTGTTCCTGAAAAGCCGATGAATATTCCAATATTATATTCGTCTTTATATGGATGGTTTACATCTCTTTCAGTAAAATTTTCTGCGTTTAGTTGTTTTGTGAAAAGTTCTTCATAGCCTTCTTTTGATAGTAGCGTTCCATTTCCTAAATAACCTTTCATTATTTCGTTTAAATATTTTGCTAAATCATTGACGCTGGTTAAAAACCCACCATCAGGATATGTAATTAGTGAATAGTAGGGAACTTCCATTTTTGGACTTGAATAAAGCATAGAAACTTTATCAAAATTTACAGCATCATAACTCCAACCTGAATTATCCATTTTTAAAGGTTTAAGAATATACTCATTTGTAAATTCAGCATATGATTGATGGGAAACAATTTCAATAATAAATGCGGCTAAAGATGCACCTACATTTGTGTATTCAAATAATTCTCCCGGTTTGTTTTTGGTAAATGCATCTTTTTCATACCATTTTCCATTTTCAGATAAATAATTTTCTAAAAATTCTGACAATGGAATTTTATCGTCATTTGGGTTAAAACTTTGAGGGATATTTTTAATTTTTATAGATGTACTATCTAGTTTATCTTTTAATACATAAGCTCTGCCCATATAATTTTCTGTGTCAATTATTGTTGAAGTATGAGTGGATAGCTGTCTGATAGTTATTGGTTCATTCTTGAAGTTAGGGTTCAAAACTTTAAATGGAAGATGTTTATTTATTGGGTCATCCAAATTTAAAAGACCCATTTCTTGTGCCTTCAATAGCGCAATTCCTATAAATATTTTAGAGACTGAAGCTATGGGTTGAATTGTATTTACAGTATAAGGTTTACTTGATTTTACGTCAGCAAATCCAATTCCATTTTCGTATAACACACCTGTGGAATCAACTATTGCAACTCCTAATCCATTAAAATAGTTTTTGTTTAACGTTTTGATTTCTAAAGTTAGGCTGTCCTTTATCGGTTGATTGTCTGCAATTTCCTTTACCGAATTTTGTTTTTGTTTGCAGGATATGATTAGTAAAATTCCTAAAAGTGATAGTAATGTCTTATTCATTATTTTTATTTGAAGTTGGATTTTTATTTGTGTTACGGATTTTTTCAGCTTACGCACAACTCCATATATAGTAAACTTAATGATTCATATCCCATAAATAAATCAATATATAGCACGTTTTGCGTTCCAGTTATCCTGTAAATATAATTTTTTTGCTGCAGAATGCTATCTGAATTGTGTTTAATTTGTGCTATTTTGGACGCATAAAAAAGCCTATTCAAATGGATGAATAGGCTTTTGGTTATAGATTATAAAACAAGGTTTTAGTCTTGTTTGTCTTCTCTTGGTTTTCTGTCGTCACGACGGTTATCACGACCTCTGTTGTTGTCACGAGAACCTCTGTTATCACGTCCACCAGAACGTTTATCGTCTCTTGGTGGTCTTTCTACAAAACCTTCTGGTTTTGGTAAAATAGCTTTACGTGATACTTTTTCTTTGCGCGTTCTTGGGTCTACACCAAAATACTTCACATCAAAAACATCACCCATCTTTACCACATCTGACACGTTTTCTGTGCGTTCCCATGCTAATTCACTTACGTGTAAAAGTACTTCGTTTCCTGGCGCATCCATATATTCTACAACAGCACCAAAATCTAACATCTTGATAACTTTTACTTCATATATACTACCAACGGTTGGTTTGAATAAAATAGCATCAATTTTTGCCATAACAGCATCAATACCTTCATTACCAACACCTAATATTTCAACAATACCTTCTTCTGTAACAGGATCTTCGTTAATAACAATAGTTGTTTTGGTTTCTTTTTGCATTTCCTGAATTACTTTTCCTCCAGGACCAATTAAGGCACCAATAAACTCATTAGGAACTCTACGCGTTACCATTTTAGGTGCATGCGATTTCACATCAGCAGCTGGTGTAGCAATCGTTTCAACTAACTTTTCAAGGATATGTAAACGGCCATTACGTGCTTGTTTTAGTGCATTTACTAAAATTTCGTACGATAAACCTTTTACTTTAATATCCATTTGGCATGCAGTAATACCGTCTGCAGTACCTGTTACTTTAAAGTCCATATCTCCTAAATGATCTTCATCACCTAAAATATCAGACAATACAGCATATTTTCCTGTTCCTGCATCAGAAATTAATCCCATAGCAATACCAGAAACCGGTTTCTTTAACTGAACACCTGCATCCATTAATGCCATTGTTCCAGAACAAACAGTTGCCATAGAAGACGATCCGTTAGACTCTAAAACTTCAGATACCACACGCACTGTGTAAGGACACTCGTCTGGAATCATCCCTTTTAAAGCACGTTGTGCTAAATTTCCATGACCAACTTCACGACGAGACGTTCCACGAATTGGACGCGCTTCACCTGTTGAAAATGGTGGAAAGTTATAATGTAAATAGAAACGCTCTTCACCTTCAAAAGATGGCATATCTATTTGATTAGAATCTCTTGAGGTTCCTAATGTTACAGTAGCTAAAGCTTGTGTTTCTCCACGTGTAAAAATAGCCGAACCGTGAGTAGATGGTAAATAATCTATTTCACACCAAATTGGTCTAATTTCGTCTGTTTTTCTTCCATCTAAACGTAAACCTTCATTTAAGGTTAAATCGCGAATTGCCGATTTTTCAGCTTTATTGTAATATTTTGAAATTAAGTCGCCAAAATCTGCTTGTTCTTCTTCAGAAAAAGAGGCTTTAATATCTTCTTTTATTTCAGAAAATGCAGCGCTTCTTTCATGTTTTGCTGATCCAGCTTTTGCAATAGCATATACTTTATCATACGCCATATCATGAATTTTCTGTGCTAAATCCTCATCTGTTCTTTCAGGAGCATATTCACGAACAGCTTTCTTTCCAAACGCTTCTGCTAATTTAACTTGTGCAGCACATTGAATTTTAATAGCTTCATGGGCAAACTTAATAGCATCTGCCATTTCTTCTTCAGAAATTTCATCCATTTCACCTTCTACCATCATAACAGAATCGGCAGAAGCACCAATCATCATATCAATATCAGATTCTAATAATTGTGCACGTGTTGGGTTAATAACAAATTCGCCATTGATACGGCCAACTCTAGCTTCAGAGATTGGACATTCAAAAGGGAAATCGGATAATTGAATAGCAGCAGAAGCGGCTAAACCTGCCATAGCATCTGGCATAACATCATCATCGTGAGACATTAACTGAATCATTACTTGTGTTTCAGCATGATAATCTTTTGGGAATAATGGACGTAAAACACGATCCACTAAACGCATGGTTAATACTTCACCATCACTAGGTCTTGCTTCTCGTTTAAAGAAACCACCAGGATAACGACCAGCTGCAGCAAATTTTTCTCTGTAGTCTACCGTTAATGGTAAAAAATCAACATCACTTTGTTTGTAATTGGAAACAACTGTACATAACATCATACATTTTCCAGACTGAACAACAACAGAACCATGTGCCTGTTTTGCTAGTTTTCCTGTTTCGATGGAAATTTCTCTACCATCACCAAGGTCAATGACCTCTCTAAATACTTTTGGAATCATAAATTTTTAATTCTAATTAAACAATGGTCGTTGTGTTGTTGTAGTTGTTGTGTGACCAATGAAAAACCTTTAGTCCCGAACTTATTTCGGGATCTAGCTTCTTATTTACGAATTTTTGACTCTTGCGATTGAGTTGTTTTTAAAACAAAAAAGAGGCGCGAAGCCTCTTAAATGTGATTATTTTCTTAATCCTAATTCCTTAATAATAGCACGATATCTTAAAACGTCTTTCTTAATTAAGTAATCAAGCAATGAACGACGCTTACCTACCAACATAACTAATGAACGCTCTGTATTGTAATCTTTACGATTGTTTTTTAAGTGTTCTGTTAAGTGATTAATACGTTGTGTAAATAACGCTATTTGTCCTTCTGCACTTCCAGTATCGTTTTTTCCGCTACCGTGTTTTGCGAAAAGCTCTTGCTTTTCTTCTTTTGATAAATACATTCTAATATTATTGTAAATGATTGTTATGTATATGAAAGATTTTCTTTCAAGCTGCAAATATAGTAAATTTTAATTATTTAGCCATTTTTTGTTTGAAAAAGACAACGCTGTTTTAAATAAAATAGATTCTTTAAAAATGCGCTTTTAAGCTCTTAACGGTTGATTTGTAATTAAATCAATATATAAGTTGACTTTATCTTTCAAATGTTTTCGGTGTGTAATAAAATCCAAGAAACCATGTTCTAATAAAAACTCCGAGGTTTGGAAATCTTCGGGTAAATCTTGTCCTGTGGTATCACGAACTACACGTGGTCCAGCAAATCCAATTAAAGCACCAGGTTCCGCAATATTAATATCGCCCAACATGGCAAAGGACGCGGTTGTTCCACCAGTTGTTGGATCTGTACATAATGAGATATACGGAATGCCAGCATCTGCTAGTTGCGCTAAAACAACAGACGTTTTTGCTAGTTGCATTAAAGATAAAGCAGCCTCCATCATTCGAGCTCCTCCAGATTTGGAGATAATCATGAACGGTATTTTTTTCTTTAAGGCATATTGTCCAGCACGTGCTATTTTTTCACCTACTACAGATCCCATAGAACCACCAATAAACGTAAAATCCATGCAGGCTACTACTAAATCGTTTCCTTTAGATTTTCCGACTGCGGTGCGAACTGCATCTTGAAGTTTTGTTTTTTCTTGAGCTGCTTTTAAGCGGTCTGGATATTTTTTAGTATCCTCAAATTTTAAGG
This sequence comes from Flavobacteriaceae bacterium UBA5079, assembly GCA_002414705.1. Lineage (GTDB taxonomy): Bacteria > Bacteroidota > Bacteroidia > Flavobacteriales > Flavobacteriaceae > Algorimicrobium. The sequence goes on along the minus strand of DIAL01000140.1, from coordinate 60,842 downwards.
GATCTTTAGATTCTAATTTAACATCTAATTCTTTGAATTTGTTATCGTCAAATAAGATTTCAAAGTATTCTTTACTGCCAATTCTTACATGATAACCGTCTTCTGGACTCACGTAAAAATTTTGCTCTAATTCTTTAGCATCAACAATTTTACCTGTTGGCGATTTATACCACAACCCTTTAGGTGTGTCTTTCTTTTCTTCCGTAGAAGTTTGAATTCCTTTTTCTTTTCGTTTAAACCAAGACATAGTGATTAACGATTTTTAAGTTATGCGATTAACGATTTTCAGTATTAAAAACCGTTAGGTTTCGCGTTAGTTAGTCAAGCAAAATTACACGATTAATTTTAATCAAGCCTTTTTTGCGTTTTTATTTTATAAAGTGTTTACGTTATTCAGGTCTTCAAACGCCTTTTTTAAACGTGCAACAAATGTTTCTTCACCTTTACGTAACCAAACGCGAGGATCATAATATTTTTTATTTGGAATATCAGCACCTTCAGGATTTCCTATTTGTGCTTGTAAATAGTCTTGTTTTTCTAAAATATAATCGCGAACTCCTGTTGTAAAGGCATATTGCATATCGGTATCAATATTCATTTTTATAACGCCATAACCTATAGCTTCGCGAATTTCTTCAACTGTAGATCCTGATCCACCATGAAAAACAAAATCAATATGATTATGCTCTACATTGAATTTTTTAGAAATATATTCTTGTGAATTTTTAAGAATTTTAGGTGTTAATTTTACGTTTCCTGGTTTGTAAACGCCATGCACATTCCCGAAAGCTGCAGCAATTGTAAACTGATCGCTTATTTTGCTTAATTCTTCATAAGCATACGCTACTTCATCAGGTTGTGTGTAAAGTTTGGAATCGTCCACATCTGTATTATCTACACCATCTTCTTCACCACCTGTAATACCTAACTCTATTTCTAATGTCATGCCCATTTTACTCATGCGCTCTAAATAGCGTTTGCACGTTTCAATGTTTTCTTCAATAGGCTCTTCACTTAAATCAATCATGTGCGAGCTATAAAGCGGCTTGCCTGTTTCTTTAAAGTATTGCTCACTAGCATCTAATAAGCCATCTATCCAGGGAAGTAATTTTTTGGCACAATGATCTGTATGTAAAATAACCGGAATGCCATAAGCTTCTGCCATTAAATGCACATGTTTTGCACCTGCAATACAACCTGCTATAGCGGCTTTTTGGTTCTCGTTACTTAAGCCTTTTCCTGCATTAAAAATACCACCACCATTAGAAAATTGAATAATAACGGGTGCGTTTAAATCGCGAGCGGTTTCCAAAACACCATTTATAGAGCTGGAGCCTACGACATTTACAGCTGGTAGGGCAAAGCCTTTTTCTTTAGCGAGTTTAAAAATAGCTTGAACTTCGTGTCCTGTAGCAACACCTGGTTTTATAGAATGTGACATAGTTTGTGGTTTTTAAAAGAAACAAAAATAATAAAATTAATAGCTTAAAACGGGTAATTGATACCAATGTTATAAACAGCATTTGTGAAATTGTAATCATTTAACCAACGGTTGCCCATTTTATAGGATGGATCGTAGGTTTTAAATCCGATATCGAAACGAAAAATAATAAATCCGAAATCATAGCGCAATCCGAAACCTGTTCCTAATGCAATATCTTCAAGAGATTGTAAATTGGTGAAGGTTGCTTGTGGATCTTCAATATTATCCAGTACATTCCAAATGTTGCCAGCATCGGCAAAAAGTGCTGCGTAAAAATCGCCAAACACATTAAAACGATATTCTAAATTGAAGGCTAATTTTAGGTTGGCTTCATTAAATTCGTCATTACTTTCAGAACTTCCTGGCCCTAAACTATAGGCTGTCCATGCACGATTATCATTGGTTCCTCCAGCAAAAAAACTTTTTGAAAATGGAATACTATTGGAGTTCCCATACGGAATGGCAATTCCAAAAAAGCTACGAAGCGCTAAAACTTGTTTCTTGCCTAAATCCCAATGTTTAATATAATCGAGTTCGGTTTTAATATATTGAGAATAGGCTACATCAAAAATTTCATAATTACCATTTGTGTTTTTGGCCGCTCCAAAGGTGTTTGCAGCTAACGATAATAAGTTTCCAGCCGATTCTATCTTACCTCTAAATATGGAGAAATTCTCATCAAATAAACTGGTTCGGTTATCACGAACGTAATTATAACTGGAAGCAATAATAAGGTTGTTTTCTGTTAAGCGTTCTTGACGTTCATTTATATTGTTGATGTTTTGAATATTGTCTGGTGTTAAGCCATTAGGAGGGTTACTACTAGTAGATTCCTGGATGAATTGGTTGGCTTGGTCTGGGATGCCTAATTCGTCATTTGGTCCTATATATCCAATATCTTGTGCAATATCATTCAAGGTATTGTATGATGTGCTGTACACATTAAAATAATTGTCTGGATTTAGGTTTTTTACATATTGCACACTAAATAAATCGAATCGGTTTGTGACTTTTAAATTCGGTTTCCAGCGGTAATTGAGTGTTCCAGTAAGATTTTGTTTGTCCAATCCAATATTAGTTTGACTCGATGTAGAAATACTCATACGTGTGCTAGGCGACATGCTTTTGGGTATCAATTTTTCGGTATTAAATGGTAGTAATAATCGCGGAACGGTTAACTTTAAATCGGCTCCCCATTCATTAATGTCAAAAAATTTATCTTCATTATTAGATGCGTCTTTAGATGCGCCAATGGATCCAAAGGCTGTAAGTTGCAAGGTTTCTGCTCCACCAAAAACATTTCGCATGAGTATAGACGGATTAAAAGAAAGTCCAATAGTTTGAATGTTACTCTGTGAAACTTCGGCACTAAATTCCAAACCAAATTTCTTTAAAGGCGTTAAGTATACGTTGGCAGTTAGCGTGGAATCTGTATTTTCCACATATTCAATGTTTGGGTATTTAAAGGTGCGCAATTCTGAAATATGACGGTAGGATAAGGTTCTATCACTGTCTCTAAAGGTAGAATCTGGTGTAATAAATATAGCATCTGTTAGCGCTTTGGGTTTAAAACGGAGCTTCTCATTACTAAATAAATTATACCCTTTATATGCTATAGAATCTTTTTGAACTTTGTTTCGATCCAAATAAGAATAGTCCGTAAATATATTAACGTCTTTTATTTTATAAATAGTAAAAGGTTCACGTCTGGATGAATCTTCGTTTTTTATAAGTCGATCTTGAATTTGTAATTCAACTTTTACCTTTTTCTCTGTATCAATGGTGTCCATTTCAAAGAACACATAATCTTCGCTAAAATGATACACACCATGATTTCTGAAGTAATCTGTTAATCGGTTCTTTTCCTGTTCAAACGTAAGTGTTTTGTATTGTTTGTTTAATTGGATCCGCGATTGTTTTTTAGACCTGTTATATAACGTGTCAATAGCTGGTGAATAGATTTTTACACTTAATGAGTCCACCATATACGGATCACCTGTTGTAACATAATAATTAACTTTTACGCGACTAGAATCTGTTTTTATAGTTTCAGAAGTTGCTTTTGCTGTAAACCAACCATTGTGAAAATAATAAGCTTCCAACCGATTTAGTGAGCGTTTTGTTTTTTCTTCATCTAAAATAGTTGGTGCTTCACCTGTAGTTTTCAGCCATTTATTAAAGCCTTTTCTGGATTCAATATATTCATCTAATTGTTTTTTAGATAAAAATTGCTCCAAGTTTTCTTCGCGATTGGGTTTTTCGGCAATATTGGCTTTTAAAATGGAATCAATATCCGGACGTGCTAAATTGTAAATATGTAGTCGAAGCGGAATCGTTAATAATTTTCTATTTGTTTTTTGGTAGAGTAAGTTGTCAATAGTTTCTGTGTTATTTACTTTGTCATTGACGTAAACGGTATTTTTTGTCAGTAATTGTTCGTCCTTCCCAACACGTTTTATGGTATTACAAGACACCAAAAAGAGGGCAATCGTCATATAAAATGCTATTTTTGAAGAATGTATTCTCAAGGATGCTTAATTATAAAAATTTAGTGATGGCTTTTGGTGTGCAATTTCGACTGACAAAAAATCAAATAATTGCTTCAAAAATACATTATTTCAACCGAAATAAAGCATATATATAATGACACATTTTGAAAGCTTTGTATTTTATTCTTTATAATTTTGTAACCACCATTTAAAAGTAATTTCATGTTATCAAAAAATCAAATAAAAAGTCTAACGGGTTTAAAGCAAAAAAAGTACAGACAACAGCATGGATTATTTGTAGCAGAAGGTGTTAAAACCATTCAGGAACTTTTAAGTTCAAATTTAATTTTACAGCAATTATATACAACCGTAACATTCCATTTAGATACCAATTTGGAAACGCTTATTTCGGAATCTGATTTAAAAAAAATTAGTTCCTTAAAAACACCCAATCAAGCTTTGGCTGTTTTTAACATTCCAGAAATGGAAATACTACCAGAAAGCGGTTTTATTTTAGTTTTAGATGATGTTCGTGATCCTGGAAATTTAGGTACTATTATTCGCTTATGCGATTGGTTTGGAATTGAAAATATAATATGTAGCGAACAAACCGTAGATTGTTACAACCCAAAAGTTATTCAAGCAACCATGGGTTCCATTACAAGGGTTCATGTTAGCTATACTGATTTGAAAACTTATTTATCCACAACCAAATTGCCTGTATATGGTGCGTTTATGGATGGTGATAATGTGTATACAGAAACACTTGTTTCTGAAGGTGTTTTAGTTATGGGTAATGAAGCTAATGGAATTTCTGAAGCAATTGAAAAACACATTAAAAAACGTGTCAGTATCCCGCGTTTTGGAGCTGTTCAAGCTACAGAAAGTTTAAATGTAGCAACAGCAACGGCTATTTTGTTGAGTGAATTTAAACGACGTTAAGTTGTTTGGTGTTGAGTTGCAACTTAACGCATTTACAACTTAACAGTTTAATAGAAAAAAATTATTGAAAGGTGAAATTCAAAAATACACCACGAGTTTTCATGGTATTCACATTACTTGTCCATGGACTATTTGGATCCTTATCTTGAATTATTTCGTCATTAAAAGCAAAAACACCACGAATAGAAGGTGTAAATTTAAAGAAGTATAAATAGAAATCTACGCCAAAACCAACTTCATAAAAGAACATATTGTTTTTGGTTCTAAATTGCCCACTACTATTGTCATCTGGATTATTGGCGTTACTAGATAAATTTAAAGCGGTTGATAAACCTGCAACCACAAAGGGTTTGAAGTTATTAATACGCTTGGTAGAAAATTTCATTAATAAGGGAAAATGGATATAAGTAGATTTTACTTCACGTTTTAAATCGGTATCCGTAAACTCCATACCTTGAAAATAACTTTCATTGTAAACCAAATTTCTTGTTGTAATGTATAATCCTGGTTCAAAACGTAAATCCATGTATTCCATGATGCGTAAATTACCAACTAACCCTACGCTAAAACCTCCGGTTTTTTCAACTAAAATATCGGCTTGATCCGTGTTGTAATCAAAATTGAAGTCGTAACTATTGTATCCCAAAAAGAAACCATAACTCAATCGTTTTTTATCTTCCGTTTCAAGATTCCTAATTTTTTCTTTTGAGAACAATTGAGCAGAAGCGACTTGAGATAGTAAAATAAACCCAAAAAGTAACAGGTGTTTTTTCATAAAACTATTTTGATAATGTATAAATAGTAGCCACACCAAATGTTTGTGGCAAATCATTTACATTAGTAAACCCAATTTTACGCAAAATATTGTTTAATTCCTCACCAAAAGGAAAAACAGAAGCAGATTCGCATAAATACGCATAAGCTGTTTTGTCTTTAGAAAACAGTTTTCCAATAACAGGTAGGATGTTTTTTGTGTAAAAATTATACCCTTGTTTATATGGTGTTTTTGTCGGCATAGACGTTTCCAGAATAACAAACGTGCCATTTGGTTTTAGCACACGGTATATTTCTGCCAGGCCTTTTTCTAGCGTTTCAAAATTTCGAATCCCAAAGGCAACTGTTATTGCATCAAAGGAATTGTCTTGAAAAGGCATGTTTTCAGAATCACCTAAAACCATATCAATAGTATCATTCAATTTTTTATGTGCTACTTTTTGCTTTCCTATTTCCAGCATACCACTACTTATATCAAAACCAACAATTTTTTTGGCATTGGTTTGTGCTAACATAATGGCTAAATCGCCAGTTCCTGTAGCAATATCTAAAATAGTTTCTGGATTACTAGCTTTTACAATAGCCAGTACTTTTTTTCGCCAAGACACGTCTATGCCAAAAGAAATAACACGATTTAAACCATCGTAATTACCTGAAATAGCATCAAACATTTTGGTAACCTGTTCTTTCTTTCCAAGGTTACTGTCTTTATATGGATTTACTTTTGACAATTTTCTTTTTTTTTGCAAATATAAACTAATACCTACCCATTAAGCAACTAGATAGTAATTTATTATATGCGGTTGAAATATATGTAAGTCCTAATTTTTACTTTATATTTGTACTACTTTTTAGTAAAAATACATACAAAACCGAAATGATTAAAATAGTGCAATACCATGCAAAATTATAATACATTTAATTATTTTAGGTTACGTCTGACCATTGAAAAAACAATAAAAGTATACAGATGAAAATTATTATTGCTGGTGCTGGTGAAGTTGGATTTCATTTAGCAAAATTATTGTCTTTTGAATCGCAAGCAATTACACTAATTGACACCAATAAAGAATGTTTGCTAAACGCAGATAATCATTTGGATATAAAAGTCATGAAAGGCGATTCAACTTCCATTTCTATTTTAAAAGATGCACGCGTTGCAGAAGCTGATTTGGTAATTGCCGTAACATCATCCGAAACAACAAATATTACCGTTTGCGTTTTAGCCAAACAACTAGGCGCTAAACGCACCATTGCACGAATATCAAACACGGAATTTATTCAACATAAAGACGAAGTGGGCTTTACCAAATTTGGTATCGACGAGCTTATTTCGCCAGAAGCTTTGGCTGCTGCTGAAATCCGGTTACTATTATCTCAATCGGCTTTTACAGATACATACGCTTTTGAAGGTGGTGCGTTAACTATGGTTGGTTTGGATTTATCTAGAACCATGGCTTTTGCTGGAAAAACCGTTAAAGAAGCTGCTGAAATATTTCCTGAAATACATTTTGTACCTATAGCTATTCAACGCTTTGGAACGCAATTTACTATTATTCCAAGAGGTGATACTCAACTGAAGGAAGGCGATCATGTGGTGTTTATTACATCGGAAGGTGGTGCAGAAGAATTATGTAAAATTACAGGTAAAGCCAATACCGAAATTAAGAATGTTATGATTCTTGGTGGTAGCCAAATTGGTTATAAAACAGCGCGCGATTTAGCAAATAGTGGCTTTAATGTAAAGCTCATTGAAAAAGATAAAAACCGTGCTTTTGATATTGCTGATGAGTTGCCAAACGTACTTGTTATAAATGGTGATGGTCGGAATGTAGAATTATTAAACGAAGAAAATATTAGTGATATGGATGCTTTTATTGCCGTTACAGGTAATAGTGAAATAAATATCATGTCTAGTTTAGTGGCGAAATCTAAACATGTTAGAAAAACCATTTCGTTAGTGGAAAACATGGATTATTTTGAGTTATCCCAATCCATTGGTATTGATACCTTAATTAATAAAAAATTATTAGCAGCCAACAATATATTTAGATACGTTAGGCGTGGTGAGGTTTTAGCCATCACCAAGTTGAATAATATGGATGCCGAGCTTTTGGAGTTTAAGGTGAAATCAAGCTCAAAAATTTGCGACAAGCTAATAAAAGATGCAGGCTTTCCTAGATCTGCAATTATTGCAGGTGTTATTCGAGAAGGAATTGGCCATATTGCTTTAGGCGATTTCAGAATTCAAGAAGGTGACCTTGTCGTTATTTGTGGCTTACCACGATCTATTAAAGACGTTGAAAAACTATTCTTATAAGCATGAAACTGAATTATAAAATCATTTTCCACTTTTTAGGATTACTGCTTCTTTTTAATGGTGGTTTTATGTTACTGTCCACACTTATTAGTTTTATTTACGATGATGGTGTTACATTTAACCTGTTTTTAGCTGGAATTAGCACCCTTTTATTAGGTGTTTTTCTAATGGTTCCTACACGAGACCATAAGAAAATCATGGATAAGCGTGAAGGGTATGTGGTGGTAACTTTTGGCTGGCTCATTATGGCTTTTACAGGATGTTTGCCTTATGTATTTACAGGTACTATTTCAGATTTTACCAGTGCCTTTCTGGAAACCATGTCTGGTTATACAACCACAGGAGCAACTATTTTAAATGATATTGAAATTGTTCCTAAAGGTGTTCTTTTTTGGCGCAGTATGACGCATTGGATTGGTGGCATGGGAATTATTGTTTTAGCAATTGCCATTTTGCCATTATTAGGAATAGGCGGTATGCAGTTGTTTGCAGCCGAAGCACCAGGACCAAGTGGCGACAAATTGCATCCAAGAATTACAGATACTGCCAAACGTTTATGGCTTATTTATTTTGGATATACCATAGCAGAAACCATTTTACTTAAAATAGCTGGAATGGATTTGTTTGATGCCATGAATCATGCTATGAGTACATTATCTACTGGTGGTTTTTCTACTAAAAATGCGAGTGTTGCCTATTGGAATGACCAACCTATTATTCAGTACATTATTATCTTGTTTATGTTTTTAGCAGGCACTAATTTTGTTTTAAGTTATTTTGCGTTTAAAGGAAAAGTTCAAAAAATATTCAGAGATGAAGAGTTTAAACTCTATGTGTCTTTCATCGTTATATTTACCCTTATTGCTGCAGCTATAATTTATTTTAAAGCCGATGTTTCTATATCGTCCATAGCGCATCCTATGGTTTGGGGAGAAGCAGAAAGTGCGTTTCGTCATGGCTTGTTTCAAGTGTTAAGTGTTATAACTACTACCGGTTTTATAACGGCTGATTATACCCTTTGGGCCCCATTTTTAGTGGTATTCTTTTTTGGACTCATGTTTTTAGGAGGTTCCGCAGGAAGTACGTCTGGTGGTGTAAAAGTGGTTCGGCATTTAATCCTTATAAAAAATGGTTTTTTAGAATTTAAACGTGCCTTACATCCAAATGCTATTTTACCTGTACGTTATAATTCTAGAGCGGTTTCGGGAGATATTGTTTTTAATATTCTTGCCTTCTTTATCTTATATATGCTGTCCTTTATTGTAGGTTCTTTAGTGTTCTCTATGTTTGGATTAGACCTGATGTCTTCTATAGGAATAGCAGCTTCTAGTTTAGGAAATGTCGGTCCTGCTTTTGGCGATTTTGGTCCAGTAAATAATTATGCATCCTTACCGGATTTGGCAAAATGGTGGGCCGCTTTTTTAATGCTGATTGGGCGTTTGGAATTGTTTACCGTTCTGATTTTATTGACACCTTTCTTTTGGCGGAATAGGTAGATAAATGTGTAAGAATTCATTTTTTTTTTTTTTTT
>DIAL01000140.1:50520-51239 GCA_002414705.1 Flavobacteriaceae bacterium UBA5079 | reverse complement strand
TTTTTTTTTTTTTTTTTGTCTTTATCATCAGGCCAGTATGATCATATTTGGTGTTAAATATTGTTTTTAGTTTGCTTTTTCTTTCAACTATTGCACGTATAAATAATAATATAAGATTTTGGAATTACTACATTAAACTAGAGGTAAGGCTGAAATGATGTGTAAAAGCGAGGTTTTGTGAATTATGCTTGTTGTTTTAATTTCTTTAAAATTAGATCATTTTGAGTCAAAAAAATGATTTTAACCCTCTTGTTTATTTGTTTAAAAATATGAATAATTGTAAATTTGAATAAAAATTATGCCTTGGTATGTTGTTGTAACCAAACCTAGATTTGAGCGTCAAGTTTCAAAAAAACTAACCCAAATGGGTGTGGCGGTTTGTTGTCCTGTTCGAATAGAGCGAAGGCAATGGAGTGACCGGGTTAAAAAGGTAGAAGTCCCGCTTTTGCCCTCTATGGTTTTGGTCAATTTAGACGACCATGCGCGTTCTCACGTTTTTGATGTTCATGGTGTTGTTCGGTTCCTATTTTATTTAGGTAAACCCGCTATAGTTCGGGACCATGAAATAGAAGCTTTGCTGGATATTAAAAATAGCAGCAACAAAATTTTAGAGGTAAATACCTTTAGTCCAGGGGACGTTATTGATGTCCCCGGTTTTGGATCGTCAGTACAAAAAGGACTTGTAAAGTATGTATCAGGGAACAAATGTTGGGTTGTCT
>DIAL01000140.1:49553-50378 GCA_002414705.1 Flavobacteriaceae bacterium UBA5079 | reverse complement strand
GGAACAAATGTTGGGTTGTCTTAGAACAGCTAGGATTTGTAGTTACTTTGCAGGTATAACAATTGCCATTTTTCACAAAAGTTGTAAAAAATCAACTTCTGTAAAATTTAATAATCAATACGTTAAAAACAGCCTGTGATTGGTATTTGCGAAGCTGTACCTGATTTTTTTTACATTAAAACATTGCAAACACCTGATTTTTTAGCTTCAAAACCGTTATGTTTGCTGTATCGAGAAACGCACAAATCAAAAAAATATTTTAATTTTATATGAAAAAAATCGCTCTAATTACTGGTATTACTGGTCAAGATGGCGCTTATTTGGCCGATTTTTTGTTGAAGAAAGACTATGACGTTCATGGTATTAAACGCCGTTCATCTTTGTTCAACACCACCAGGATAGATCATTTGTATCAAGATCCTCATGTTGACAATCCACGTTTCTTCTTGCATTACGGCGACTTAACAGATAGTACCAGTTTAATTCGTTTAATTAAATCTATTCAACCCGACGAAATATACAATTTAGCCGCCATGAGTCATGTAGGTGTTTCATTCGAGATTCCTGAATACACCGGCAACACCGATGGGTTGGGTACCTTGCGTATTTTGGATGCTGTTAGATTGCTGGGTATGGAAACAAAAACCCGTATTTATCAAGCTTCAACATCCGAGCTTTATGGTAAGGTTCAAGAGATTCCGCAGTCTGAAACCACGCCATTTTATCCCAGATCGCCTTACGCTGTGGCCAAAATGTATGCGTATTGGATAACCGTAAACTACAGAGAAGCCTACTCCATGTTTGCTTGTAATGGTATTTTGTTTA
>DIAL01000140.1:45831-49411 GCA_002414705.1 Flavobacteriaceae bacterium UBA5079 | reverse complement strand
ATTTTGTTTAATCATGAGTCGCCCATACGCGGTGAAACGTTTGTAACCCGTAAAATAACCCGAGCAGCAGCACGAATAGCCCTTGGATTACAAGATAAACTTTATTTAGGAAATTTAGATGCGCAACGCGATTGGGGGCATGCCAAAGATTATGTGCGCATGATGTGGATGATTTTACAAGCTGATGTGGCAGAGGACTGGGTTATTGCTACTGGTAAAACAACAACCGTTAGAGATTTTGTTAACATGAGTTTTAATGAAGTTGGAATTGCATTACACTTTATTGGAGAAGGCGTTCAAGAAAAAGCTTTTGTAGTTTCGTGCTCTCATCCTGATTTTCAGTTACCAATAGGTCAAGAGGTTTTGGCTGTTGATGCTAAATATTACAGACCTACCGAAGTCGATTTATTGGTGGGTGATGCTTCAAAAGCCCATACAAAATTAGGTTGGACTCCTCAATACGATTTACTTGATTTGGTGAAGGATATGATGCAGAGTGATGTCAAGCTTATGCAGAAAGAACAACATCTTAAGGCTGGCGGATATGATACGTTGAATTACTTTGAGTAACGTTTAGATGACACGCGTGATGCGTTCACATTTTTTAACGAATCACACAACACGAATCACACAATACGAATTATAAGTCACAAATCATGAATCACGAATCACGAATTTATATTGCAGGACATAAAGGTATGGTAGGTTCTGCTATTTGGCGGGAATTAGAATCTAAAGGTTATACTCATTTGGTAGGATTAACGTCTACACAATTGGATTTAAAAAATCAGCAAGCTGTAAATGCCTTTTTTGAGGACGTAAGACCACAGGTTGTTATTGATGCAGCGGCACGAGTTGGAGGGATTTTGGCTAATAGTGAATTTCCTTATCCATTTTTAATGGAAAATCTGCAAATTCAAAATAATTTAATTGATGCAGCACATCGGTTTGATGTTCACAAATTCATTTTTTTAGGAAGCTCTTGCATTTATCCCAAATTAGCGCCACAACCTTTACAAGAAGCTTGTTTGTTAACCGGCAGCTTAGAACCTACAAATGAGTGGTATGCCATTGCTAAAATAGCAGGTGTAAAAGCCTGTGAGGCTATACGAAAACAGTATCATAAAGACTTTGTAAGCTTCATGCCTACTAATTTATATGGCGCTCATGATAATTTCGATTTAGAAACCTCACATGTATTACCCGCTATGATTCGGAAATTCCATGATGCTAAATTAGCAAACCATAGCCCCGTAACACTTTGGGGAAGTGGTACACCCATGCGTGAATTTTTACATGTTGAGGATCTGGCACGCGCAACTGTTTTTGCTTTAGAGCATACATTGCCTGAATCTTTATATAATGTGGGTACCGGTGTGGATATTACCATCAAAGCCTTGGCTGAGATTGTACAACATGTCGTTGGTCATTCAGGTTCTATAATTTGGGATACTTCCAAGCCAGACGGTACACCGCGTAAACTTATGGATGTTTCAAAATTACAGCAACAAGGTTGGCAAGCTCAAATACCTCTAGAAGCAGGCATTAAACAAACCTATGCTTGGTTTTTAGCGCATCAGGCGGATTATAAGACATTACGGCTGTGAGGATTGTTGGTGTTTGATGGGTTTTTATTGCAACCTGATTTATGCCTGTGTCAAGGTGAGGTATTCGGAGTCTCCAGAGGTTAGCATTTTAACCATAATATCCCCTTTACATGTTGTTTATAGCAATCCTTCTTTTAGTATTGGAAATGGCTTCCAACACCAAATCTGTGTTTTGATGAAAGTATTTACAATAGGCACTAATGCTCACATATCGTTTTTTAGGTAAGTTATACGTCTCCCGAATATCCCGCATGATGTTGAGTGCCTCTTTGCCACTGACTTCATTTAATTCTTGTATGTCCTGACGGTGCAAGTACAAACGCATAGGGCTTGTTAATTTATCTGTTTATTTTACGTTATATTAGAAACACTATTAAACCGTGTTTCTAATGCATTTAATATGCATGCTTTTTTTGATGTTTTATCTGTATTCCTTACAGATCCAGTGCTTCCAAAATTAAGAAGAATGTTTAAGCATATAAAGCAGACTTATAAACATTTTATCAATACAATATTAACTTTTAGGTGGTTTGGTGGCTGTGTATATTGGTTGTTTGTGAGTGGTGATGCGTAGTTGTTAGTATCTGGTGTGTAATTGATTACGTGTTTATATCTCGTGTTTTGTTTCGTGTTTTGTGCTATATTATAGCGCCTTACTAAAGAAAAGCGGCTGTCTTTGTGGGTTTCCCCCTTTTTTATTTAGACAGCCTGCTTCTCATGGTCTATTATTAGACGATTTCTACGAGTTGTAAGGCATTGAATGCACCGTTATTAAGCGGGTATTGTATGCCATTTATCTCTTGAAAGAACGCGACTTTTAAAAAATAAAAGCTTTGACCAGCACCCGTTGCTGGTGCTGTTGGCGTTAAGGTTGCCGTTGTCTGGATACCATTAATGGGTAAGTTGACCAGATTACTTAGCTGCAAATCTGCCGTTTCTGTGGACAAGTCTACGTTTAGGAACCCTGCATTTAAGGTTACATGTGTTGCTCCTTGAGGGCTACTTATTTCCACATTGGGTACCAGGTCTGTAATAACGATTTCGCCCGTACTTGTATCCAGACTGTATTGTGCCATTAGCACGCTGTCCAGATTTGCCCTGTTGTTAAAATCGAATTTTTTAAGCCAAGCTTGTCCCTCCGGCGTTGTTAAGCCTATTGCGACACTCCGCTGCCCTCTTGGAGACACTAGGTCTTCGTTTTTAACCTTACTGAGCACCTTTGTTAGTCTGGATGTTATCCGACTATCTTTGGCATCAACCAGCAAACTATTGATGGAACGCCTTAGGATTTTACCACTTTTGGCGGTGTTACCGAATTCTGTTAGATTTTCCCGTGTTCTAACAAAATTTGGATCGTTTAAAATGCGGTTTTTGCTTACGCCCCCTTTTCTGCGGACATAGCTACCGTCTTTGGATTTATAAAAGGTCACCTCTCCGAGTGTGCCTTCTATATTAAATAATGACTTATACTTTGCCATATTACTTAAATTTGTGTGGGTGTTTTTTACTTGTTACACCCACTGATTAAACCTATACTGGATTATTGGTACGTATCTATTTACCATGTGCACCTGGTGTGTTCGTGTTTGTACGACAATAATACTGATACAATGATACGGCCCATACACACACCTAATTCTGTTTGTTCTTTTGTGTTCTGTTAAGCGCTGAAGATTTCTTTTTTCTGGTATTATTGTTCCGTTTTGGTTGTTTTTAGGGTGTTTTGTTCTGTGTTTTAGGTTTAAGTTACTGAAAATTAATTGTTTGTGATTTGCGATTCCTGTTGATTTTGCTTTTTTGATGTGTGTTTTTTTAATAGGATGGGTATGGGTATGTATGGGTTAGGTGTTGGGTATGTATTGGGGGTTTGGTTTTTGATGTTCTCGATGTTCTCGATACGATTTGTTCGTACCTCACAAATCACTCGGTTCTCGATACAATTTGTTCGTTCCTCACAAATCACTCGAACTGAC
>DIAL01000140.1:42941-45595 GCA_002414705.1 Flavobacteriaceae bacterium UBA5079 | reverse complement strand
GTTGCACTCTAAACTAGCACTCGAACTGGCGTAAGCGTATTCGGAATTGTGTATGCTGCTAAAAGTCTGATATTTGTTTGTTTTAACTTGTGCTGATGTGCTACTTTTGTTATATTCGCCAAGCTTTATTTAGCGCGGTTTTATTGGGAAAATGTTAGATTGAATATGTTAGCATTTTTACGTTATTTTCGGTGAATCCGTATGTGCTTATAGTCAGTCAGTTATATTTTTTATGTGGCTGTTAACGGCGAAGCCGTGACCATTTGGAACGGGTTTTAAGGTGGTTTTGATGTTCTCGATACAACGTTGCTTAAGGCAACGTTACTCGAACTGGCGGGAGTTCACGATGTTCTCGATACGATTTGTTCGTGCCTCACAAATCACTCGAACTGACGAGATTTTGGATATACTAGCACTTGGTTCTCGATGTTCTCGATACAATTTGGCCAAAGCCAAATCACTCGAGCTGACGGGAGTTCTCGATGTTCTCGATACACTAGTTTGCCGTTGCACTCTAAACTAGCACTCGAACTGACGGGCGTTCTCGATACAACGTTGCGAAGGCAACGTTACTCGAACCGACAGGAAGTTTTTGGTGCAATTTAGTCGTTCCTCACAAATCACTCGAGCTGACGTTGTTTTAGTTATATTAGTGGGCTAGTTTACATGATTTTTTTAAACATTTAGCTTAAAATACGATCTCATTTTTTTAACACCCAACCTTATTATATGTCACATGATTCTAGTTTACCTATAAAGGTTTACCAAAAGCAAAAACAAATTAAACTGCGTAGGTTGTTAGGTGATACCCTTAAGGATTTTGTGGGTTCACATTTTTTAGCCTTGCAATTAGCCAAACGTGATGTCAGTGCCCAATACCGCCAATCGTATTTGGGTATATTGTGGTTATTTATAACGCCTTTAGCTACTGCTGGTGTCTGGATTTTTTTACATGCTTCAGGAACAATAACCCTAACAGATACAGGGATTCCTTATCCGGTCTATGCGTTTTCAGGCACTTTAGTCTGGTCTATTATTACGGAAGCGATTAATGCACCAACAGCTTCTACAAATGCAGCACGTGGTATTATTAGTAAAATTAATTTTCCTAAGGAGGCACTTATACTATCGGCTATCTATAAATTGTGTTTTAATAGTTTGGTAAAACTCATTATTCTATTTGTGTTTATTTTAGCCTTTGGCGTTGGGTTGCATTGGTCTTTATTATGGTTTCCGTTAGCGCTCATGGTTGCTGTTTTAGTAGGCACCACCATTGGGCTGCTAACCACACCCATAGGCTTGTTGTACTCGGATGTATCCCGATTAATAACTATGGGTTTATCATTAGTGATGTACGCTACACCTGTAGTGTATGTAATACCTGATAAAGGACTTATGAAAACACTTATGGAATGGAATCCTTTTACCCCTTTAGTAAGCACTATACGTTCTACTTTAACCGGCAACACGTATGAGTTTTTAAACTATTTTTTAGTTTTGGTTGCCGTTGCTAGTGTCTTGTTTTTGGTCGCTTTAATGATTTATAGATTGTCTATCCCGATAATTGTAGAACGCTTAAGCGCATAAGTATGGCAGGAGACGTATTAGTAAAAGTAGAAGGCTTATCAAAAAAATTCTGTAAAGATTTAAAAACGAGTTTGTGGTATGGTGTTAAGGATTTAGTATCTGGTATTATAGGAAACCATAATGATGGGGGTTTAAGAGCTAAAGAATTCTGGGCGGTAAAAGACATTAATTTTGAGCTACGAAGAGGCGAGTGTTTAGGGCTTATTGGTCATAACGGTGCTGGTAAATCTACCTTATTAAAAATTTTAAATGGCCTTATTAACCCAGATGAAGGATCTGTAACCATGCGAGGCCGTATTGGCGCTTTAATAGAGCTTGGTGCTGGTTTTAACCCCATACTTACGGGTAGAGAAAATATTTATAACAACGGCGCTGTGCTTGTTTTTACCCGTAAAGAGATTGATGCTAAGGTAGAAGAAATTATAGATTTCTCTGAGATAAGAGAATTTATAGACATGCCCGTACAAAATTACAGTAGTGGTATGAAGGTGCGTTTAGGTTTTTCTGTAGCCGCCCAGATGGAGCCGGATGTACTTATTATAGATGAGGTTTTTGCTGTAGGTGATGCCGGTTTTAAAATTAAGTCTTATAACAAATTAACCGAACTCACACGAAAATGTGCCGTAATCTTTGTCAGCCATACTATGCCTTCAGTCATGCGGATCTCAAGTAAAGCCGCTTATATGGATCATGGGCAAGTCAAATATTTTGGCAATAACATTAATAAAGCTATTGAATTGTATTATCTAAATTTTGAGGGAGAAAATCCCAAGATTGAATTTAACGATGGTGCAGAAATAACAAGTTTCAAACTAAATAATAAAGACCTCAAGTTGGAAGATACAACAGAAGTTGAGTATTTAGGAACCTTAAGTATTGAATTAGATATTTTACTTAAACACAACATCAAAGAATTCTTTGTCTCAGCCCAGATAACCGATAAAGATTTAAAAATTGTAGGTCAATATTATACAAATAAATTTTATCCCAATTTTACAGCAAAAGATAGGAATACGATAAAAATTGAATTAACAGATTTGCAGTTTATAGATGGAGATTATACAATC
>DIAL01000140.1:42135-42816 GCA_002414705.1 Flavobacteriaceae bacterium UBA5079 | reverse complement strand
TCTTAGCAGCCTACAGAAATTATAATAAACTGAGAATGATTGGTCTAAATGATTCTACATATAGCAGTGTCTTTATGAAAGGAAAAACCTACCATAATGGTGTAGAATTAACTCAAAATCCAAAATTACACTAATGAATAGTCTTCAACTTATTGGTCGTGAGACTCCTCTTTTTCTTAAAGATATTGGAGCTAACCAACAGCAACTAGCTCATTTGGTGCAGACCTCACGATTTTTAGTAATAGGAGGAGCAGGTTCAATAGGTCAAGCTGTAGTGAAAGAAATATTTCGTCGAAATCCTAAGAAGCTACATGTTGTTGATATTTCAGAAAATAATTTAGTCGAGCTCGTTCGAGATCTAAGAAGTTCTTTAGGTTATATCCAAGGCGATTTTAAAACATTTGCACTTGACATAGGTTCATTAGAGTATGATACCTTTATAGAAAGTGATGGTGAATATGATTACGTGTTAAATCTTTCAGCGCTAAAGCACGTAAGAAGTGAAAAAGATCCATTTACATTGATGCGTATGATCAATGTAAATATATTCAATACAGAAAAAACCATACAGCAATCCATAGCAAAAGGAGTGAAAAAGTACTTCTGTGTTTCAACTGATAAAGCAGCGAACCCTGTCAACATGATGGGTGCTTCCAAACGTATTATGGAAATGTTTTTAAT
>DIAL01000140.1:35781-42027 GCA_002414705.1 Flavobacteriaceae bacterium UBA5079 | reverse complement strand
CGTATTATGGAAATGTTTTTAATGAAATACAGTCAAGACATTTCAATATCAACGGCACGCTTTGCCAACGTTGCCTTTTCAGATGGATCTCTGTTACATGGTTTCAATCAACGTATTCAAAAACGCCAACCTATTGTAGCTCCTAACGATATTAGACGATACTTTGTCATTCCTAAAGAAGCTGGTGAATTGTGCTTAATGTCATGTTTATTAGGTGAGAATAGAGATGTGTTTTTTCCAAAATTAAGCGAAGAATTACATCTAATCACCTTTACAGATATTGCAGTAAAATATTTGAAAAATTTGGGATTGAATCCATATTTATGTAAAACAGAGGAAGAGGCGAGATATTTTGATTTCAATAAACATCCAAAACAATGGCCGTGTTTGTTTGTTAAAAGCGATACGACAGGAGAGAAAGATTATGAAGAGTTTTTTACAGACGACGAATTACTAGATATGAATAGGTTTGAAAACTTAGGAGTAATTAAAAATGAGATGAAGGTTCATATCCAAAAGTTAGCCTACTTCTCGGAACGCATTTCAAATATGCGAAAAGAAGTAAAGTGGTCAAAAGAAGAATTAGTAGAGCTATTTAATTTTATGATACCTGATTTTGGACATAACGAAACAGGGAAGTATTTAGATGGGAAAATGTAATGTTTAACACCAATAAAAATATTATACACAATTCGTTAACTCTACTTAGCAACCTTTTAAATTGCTAATTAAATCAACAAAATATTAATGTCAACAAAAAAACCCCAAATTTTTTAATAGTTGGCACTATGAAGTCTGGGACTTCAACTCTTGCAGATTATTTAGCTAAAAATGTAAATATACATATCCCAAATAAAGAGGTGCATTATTTCAATAATGATCAAAACTATAATAAGGGGTTTTCTTGGTATGAAGAGCAATTATACAAAGATCTTGATGAAGATTCTAAATCAAACAATTTCATATTTGGTGAGAAAACACCAACTTACTCCTACCAAGCCAATTGTGTTGACCGAATAAAAGAGGTCATACCTGAAGTAAAATTAATTTGGATATTTAGAAATCCCGTTAAACGCTCATTTTCGAATTACGTTCATGCAGTTCGAAAAGGATCAGAGAATTTACCATTTGATGAATGTGTCAGAAAAGAAGAGAAATTAATACAAAATAATATTTTCAGAGGATATGTTGAGCGAAGTAAATATTCAGATCAGGTTGAGCGCTTCTTAGAAAAGTTTGCATTGAAAGATATGCACTTTCTATTATTTGAAGATTTAATAAATAATCCTGAGGAGGAACTCAATAAAATCCCAGTTTTTTTTAGATGTTGCTCCATTTGACCAAATAAACCCTATTCATTCGAACAAATCTACACATCCAAAACTAATATCAAAATTCGGAAGAAATTTAGGGGGACTAGATGGAATTGTATATAAAACGTTAAGTAGAATAAATTTGGATTTTGCGCACAAATTATTTTTAGATAAAATGACTTTATCGGAACAAACCTATGAGGAGTTATCGAAAAAATTCAAACCATATAACGAACGTTTGGCTCGGTTAACAGGATTAAATGTAGATATCTGGGATAAAACAAAGTCTTAGTTTTCAGGAAACACGTTCAATTGACATTGTAAAATCCCATCTCACGATCAGTCTTTAAATGCTTTTTAACTCTCTCGATTTCGCTATATTCCTACCAATCGTATTTATACTCTATTGGTTTGTAACGCAACGGAACTTAAAACTCCAAAATGCTCTGGTCGTGATTGCCAGTTATGTGTTTTATGGCTGGTGGGATTGGCGTTTTTTAAGTTTAATTGTTTTTAGCACACTGGTCGATTTCACCATCAGCAAGCAACTCGCCAAAGAAGAGCGCAAGCGCTATCGAAAAATGCTTTTATGGTCAAGTATTATAGTAAATCTTGGTTTTTTAGGTTTTTTTAAATATTACAATTTTTTTGTCGATAATTTTGTGCAAGCCTTTAGCTTTTTTGGGCAGTCTATACAGCCCAACACCCTCAACATCATTTTACCTGTTGGCATTAGTTTTTATACCTTTCAAACCTTAAGTTATACGATAGATATGTATAAAGGTAAGCTAGAGCTCACCAAAGATATTGTCGCTTTTTCTGCCTTTGTAAGTTTCTTCCCTCAACTAGTAGCTGGACCTATTGAGCGAGCTACCAACTTATTACCTCAGTTTTATAAAAAGCGTGAGTTTAATTATGCCCAGGCAGTCGATGGAATGCGCCAGATATTATGGGGCTTATTCAAAAAAGTAGTCATTGCCGATAATTGTGCTATTTACGCCAACGAAATTTTTAACAACTCAGCAGACTATTCGGGTAGCACGTTATTTATGGGGGCATTGTTCTTCTCCTTTCAGATTTACGGCGATTTTTCAGGCTATTCTGATATTGCCATAGGGACTTCACGTTTGTTCGGTTTTAACTTAAGACAAAACTTTGCATTCCCTTATTTTTCAAGAGATATTGCAGAGTTCTGGAGGCGATGGCATATCTCACTATCCACGTGGTTTCGAGATTATCTTTATATTCCTTTAGGGGGAAGTCGCGGCGGTACAGGAATGAAGGTGCGTAACACCTTTATCATTTTTATTGTTAGTGGGTTTTGGCATGGGGCTAACTGGACGTTTATCGTCTGGGGGGCATTAAACGCCGTGTTTTTTCTTCCGCTCCTCTTAACTAAAAACAACCGTAATCACATTGAGGTTGTTGCCAAGAACAGATATTTACCATCGTTAAAAGAAACTTTTCATATCTTAATTACTTTTGGACTTACCGTTTTAACCTGGATTTTTTTTAGAGCCGAAAATATAGAACATGCCTTTCAATATATCCTTGATTTATTTAAACATCCGGGATCATTTTTATTGCCCGGCGTGTATTTACAATATAAAACAATTATTATCCTTCTATTCTTTTTTATAGGTATTGAATGGATGGGTAGAAAACATCAATTTGCTATTGAAAAAATCGAGTATGTTTTCAGGTATAGATGGCTACGCAATGCGTTTTATATTAGCCTAGCTCTTGTAATATTTTTGAATACAGGTGGTAAAAGTCAAGAATTCATATATTTTCAATTTTAAAGAATGAAGCAATTCTTGTCACGTTTATCATTTCTGATGATTTTATGCTTAATTGTGATAATCTATATATTTTCAAAAGCTAATGGTTATACAGATGCTTATTATTTAAGATTTACAACACCAAAACAGAATAGTTTAATATTGGGAACATCACGAGCAGCTCAAGCAATACAACCAAGTGTTTTAGATAGTATCTTAGGTAATCGTATTTATAATTTTGCTTTTACAAACAGGCAAAGTCCTTACGGTTCTGTATATTATGAAAGCATAAAGAAAAAGATTAATAAAGAATCTAAAAATGGAATATTTATAGTTGCTATAAGCCCATGGTCAATATCATCAATTACTGAAGACCCCAATAATTATAAAAACTTTAGAGAAGTTGATTTGTGTCTCGATAATACCTCTATTGTTAATATGAATCCGAATATTCAATACCTTTTAAATAATTATAGTGAACCGTATTACAAACTCTTATTTGAAAAGAATAAATCCAATGTTTTTTTGCACAATGACGGTTGGCTCGAAGTATCAGTTGAAATGGATTCTGTTTCTGTTCATAAAAGACTGGAAACCAAAATCAATACCTACAACAACCTGACTAATTATGAATTTTCTACTTACAGGTTAGGTTATCTTGAAAATATAGTAAATTATCTACAACAATATGGTAAAGTTTATTTGGTGAGACTTCCTGTTCATGAAAAAATTTTAGAAATAGAGAATAAGATAATGCCAGATTTTGAGGACAAGATTAGTGCAGCTATCAATCATTCTTCAGGATATTATAATTTCACAACAACAGGACATCTCTATTCATATACAGATGGAAATCACCTTTACAAAACTTCTGGATATGATATTTCGGTGCTTATAGCAGAACTAATCAAAAATGGCAATAAGAAATATAACACTGAATTATCAATTCACTAAGTTTAAAGATGAACAATAAGGAAATCATCAAATTTATCAGACATACCTATAAAACTAAAGACTTTATACCACTTCATTCGCCATTATTTTTGGGTAATGAAAAAAAGTATGTTATGGAAACTATTGACTCTACTTTTGTTTCTTCCGTTGGGGCGTATGTGGATAAAGCCGAATCCATGATGATGGAAATAAATCAAACCAAAAAGGCTGTAGCAGTAGTGAATGGCACCTCCGGTTTGCAAGTAGCACTTCAACTTGTAGGTGTAAAACGGAATGAAGAAGTGATCACACAAGCACTCACCTTTGTGGCGACAGCCAATGCTATTCACTACACTGGCGCTGAACCTGTTTTCCTAGATGTTGATTATGATACCATGGGTTTGTCTCCTAAGGCTGTTCAGCTATTTTTAGAAAATTATGCCGAAAAAAGAGAAAATGGTACATTCAACAAAAAAACAGGAAAACGAATAGCAGCATGTATGCCAATGCATACCTTTGGATTTCCAGTTCATTTAGATGAACTCATAAAAGTTTGTGATAGATGGGATATTCCTATAGTCGAAGATGCTGCAGAGTCATTAGGTAGTTATTATAAAAACAAGCCGACTGGGTCTTTTGGGAAAATGGGTGTGTTTTCATTTAACGGTAACAAGGTCGTTACCAGTGGCGGTGGTGGAATGATTGTGACAAATGATCTGGATTTAGGCCAGCAAGCAAAACATAAAACCACTACGGCTAAAGTACCACACCCTTATGAATATGTTCACGACCAAATAGGCTATAATTTCAGAATGCCTAACCTAAATGCAGCTTTATTATGTGCACAATTAGAACAATTACATGGGTTTATTGAAAATAAGCGTGAACTTGCTAAATCTTACACTTATTTTTTTGCAAATCAAGGTATAAAGTTTAGAGAAGAATTGAATAATACCAAAGCCAACTATTGGCTCATGTGTTTAGAATTGGAAGATATAAAAGAGCGTAATGCATTTTTAAAAGAAACAAATGACAATAACGTGATGACGCGACCAATCTGGCAACTAATGTATCGTTTACCTATGTATCAGCATTGTTTTAGAGACCAACAAAAGAATGCAGAATTCTTAGAACAACGCATCGTAAATATACCCAGTAGCGTAAGATTATGAAAACAATAAGAATAGGATATTTCGCCGATGGGCCTTGGTCTCATAAAGCGCTTAAGCAAATACTCGAAGATAGCAGTATAGAGGTTGCGTTTATAGTGCCAAGAACAGATACAACCGATAGTGCTCTGCTCAAATATGCTCAACAATACCATATAGATTATTTGTGTCCAATTAAAGTGAATAGTCCTGAATTTGTGGAAAAGGCAAAAACATATAATTGTGATTTATTTGTTTCGATGAGTTTCAATCAGATATTCAAGTCAGAAATTATTAACTTACCAAAATATAAAACAATCAACTGCCATGCGGGTAAACTCCCTTTTTACCGAGGTCGTAACATATTAAATTGGGCACTCATTAATGACGAAAAAGAATTTGGTATTACCGTGCATTACATGGATGAAGGTATAGATACTGGAGATATCATTTTACAACGTACCTTTCCCATTAATGATAAAGATAACTACAATAGTCTGTTAGAAGTGGCCTATGTGGAATGTGCTCATATACTCTATGACGCGATTAAAGACATTCAAAACCATGAAGTGAACCCTATCCAACAACATACCATACATCCGGTTGGTCTCTATTGCGGGAGAAGAGGCGAAGGCGATGAAATTATAAACTGGAATCAAAGCTCAAGAGATCTATTCAATTTTATTCGTTCTATTTGTAGTCCCGGACCTATGGCAACTACATTTCAAAACGGCACAGAAGTAAAAATAAATTCGAGTAGACTACTAAAAGATGCGCCTAGCTATATTGGAAAACCCGGGCAAATTTTAGTTAAGACCAAAGAAGGTTATCTCGTTAAAACATTAGATTCTTTCATAGAAATTTTAGAAATAAATACTAGTATAAAACTAAAAATAGGCGAAGTATTATTATGAATGGAAAAGTAACCATTATTGCAGAAGCTGGAGTCAATCACAATGGAGATGTTCAAAAAGCGTTGCAACTTATCGATGAGGCTGCTTTCGCTGGAGCGGATTATGTAAAGTTTCAAAGTTTTAAAGCAGAATCACTAGTAAATAAGACTGCTCAAAA
>DIAL01000140.1:35375-35649 GCA_002414705.1 Flavobacteriaceae bacterium UBA5079 | reverse complement strand
ACTGCTCAAAAAGCTGATTATCAAAAAAAGAATATGCAAGGTGAGGGTGATACCCAATTTGAAATGCTCAAAAAGCTAGAATTTCAGGATGATTGGTACCCTTTATTGATGCAACGTTGTAAGGATAAAAATATTAAATTCTTATCGACTGGATTTGACTTAGATAGTTTAGAACTACTAAAAGATAAAATAGATTTTTATAAAATACCATCAGGAGAAATTACCAATTTACCCTACTTGGTAAAAGTAGCCAAATTGAAACTACCTATAGTTA
>DIAL01000140.1:32269-35253 GCA_002414705.1 Flavobacteriaceae bacterium UBA5079 | reverse complement strand
CTACCTATAGTTATGAGCACAGGTATGGCTGATCTACAAGAAATTAATGATGCCTTGTCTATTTTGCTGGAAAATGGAGTAAATAAAAACCATGTAACAATCTTACATTGCAATACAGAATATCCTACTCCAATGTCCGATGTTAATTTATTGGCGATGAATCAAATAAAAAGAGAGCTTGATGTTGCAGTAGGTTATTCAGACCATACACTGGGTATTGAAGTTCCTATTGCGGCAGTTGCACTAGGAGCTAAAGTGATAGAAAAGCATTTTACATTGGACAGAACAATGGATGGTCCAGATCATGCGGCATCCTTAGAACCTGATGAATTAAAAGCGATGGTAAAGGCTATACGTCATATTGAATTGGCTATTAACGGCAGCGGAATCAAAGAACCCAGTCCTTCTGAACTGAAAAATAAAGTTGTCGCGCGGAAAAGTATCGTAGCATCTAAAACTATTGAGAAAGGTGAAATTTTTACAGGAAAAAACCTAACGACGAAAAGACCTGGTTCTGGTGTGTCTCCCATGCAATGGGAACAAGTTCTTGGACAAAAGGCGAAAAGAGATTTTAAACCTGATGAACTCATAACATTACAATGAAGAAAATTTGTGTCATTACAGGTACTCGGGCTGATTATGGTCTTTTAAGACCACTTATAGAAAGAATAGAAAGACGTGTAGATTTAAAACTACAGCTTATTGCTACAGCCATGCATTTGTCTCCAGAATTTGGAATGACTATCAATGAAATAGGTGCAGATGGCTTTAAAGTGGATAAAAAAATAGATTGTTTACTGTCCTCAGATTCCTCCGTCGGGATATCTAAATCGATAGGATTAGCACAAATTTCAATAGCTGAAGCACTAGACGAATTGAAACCTGATAGTGTTGTGATTTTAGGAGACCGCACAGAGATGTTAGCCGCAGCTACGGCAGCTTTGATAGCCAATATTCCTATTGCTCATATTCATGGTGGAGAAACCACAGAGGGTGCATATGATGAAGCCATACGACACGCTATTACAAAAATGAGTTATTGGCATTTTACCTCGACAGAAGTGTATAGAAAAAGAGTTATACAGCTAGGTGAAGCTCCTGATCGGGTCTATAATGTGGGGGCTATTGGTTTAGACTCTATCAAACAAATAAAACTACTGGATAAAACTGATTTTGAAAAAAGCATTGATTTTAAGCTAAATAATCCAACGGCTTTGGTTACTTACCATCCTGTAACTTTAGAAGACAAAAGTGCAGAAGAGCAGTTTAAAAACATATTGAAAGCTCTAGAAAGTAGACACGATTTGAATATTATCTTCACACATGCGAACTCTGACAAAGGAGGGCGAATCATTAACAAAATGATTTTTGATTATGTGTCTAAAAATCCAGACAAATCTGTGCATTTTAAATCCTTAGGACAATTAAGATATCTTTCCGCATTAAAGCACGTCAATCTCGTCATTGGCAACTCTTCTAGTGGGATTATAGAAGTGCCCTATTTTAGTATTCCCACTGTAAATATTGGTGATCGTCAAAAAGGGAGAGTTCATCCGTTAAGTGTAATGAATTGCAATAATGACGTTATAGCTATTCAAGAGGCGATTCATCTGGCATTAAGTGACAAGATGAAAGACAAAATTAAAACCCAGAAACAACTCTATGGTATGGGTAAAGCAAGTCATAATATTATTGAAATCCTCTCAAAAGAGAATTCAATTCAATTAAAAAAGAAATTTTACGACCTCAATTAAAAACATGGATGTAAATAATTTAATTATATCTCAAGAAAGAACGCTTATTGAAGCACTAGACCAGCTTAACAGAATTCTATACATAGATAGTATTAGCCGATTGATATTGTTTGTGGTGGATTCCAGTCAAAAAGTTGTAGGTTCGGTAACTGATGGTGACGTGCGGAGAGCTTTAGTCAAACATCAAAATATCAACTTAAGAGTAGGTGATATCTGTAATCCTGATTTTTTATTTGAACATGAGACCAATGGATTTTTAGACCTTTCTTACTACCATAAAAAGGATATTAAAATTCTGCCCATGCTCGATACTCATAAGCAATTGGTTAGAATTATAGATTTAGATAAGATCAAATCTCAATTACCCTTGGAATGTATGATCATGGCAGGGGGTCGGGGCAAACGATTGAGTCCCTTGACAGATGAGGTTCCTAAACCTATGTTGCCTTTAGGGGGTAAACCCATAATAGAACACAACATTGACCGCCTCATAAGTTTTGGTATCAAAAAAATATACATATCGGTAAAATATCTAGGCGAACAAATCCAGGAATATTTTGGAGATGGAAGTAGTAAAGGCATTTCAATTGAATACATTTGGGAGGATAAACCTCTGGGTACTGCTGGTGCTTTAGCTTTGGTTAATGAATTTTCAACTGAACACGTGTTACTGATGAATAGCGACCTCTTTACCAACGTCGATTTTGAAGAGATGTACCTCAAATTAATCAACGAAAAAGCAGATATGGTGGTGGCTTCCACAGAATATAAAGTAGATGTTCCTTATGCCATACTAGAAGATCATAATAATCAACAAGTTAAAGCATTCAAGGAAAAGCCCAGCTACATCTATCATTCTAACGCAGGAATTTACATGTTGTCGAAGCAGATTATTCAAACGATTCCAAAACAGGAATTTTGTGATATTACTGATGTTATGCAACACCTTATCAGCCAACAAAAAAAACTGATCCACTCTCCTATAATTGGTTACTGGATAGATATTGGTAAACCAATCGATTATAAACAGGCTCAGGAATTTATAAAGCACTTATAATGAATTTAGTAATCATTCCTGCACGAGGGAGCTCTAAAGGGGTACCACGTAAAAATATAAAATCACTTAACGGGAAGCCTCTAATCCATTACACCATTGAAGCGGCGAGAAAGCTATTTATGGATGATGAAATTATAGTGTCTACAGATGACTTAGAAATCAAAGAAGTTGTA
>DIAL01000140.1:30805-32143 GCA_002414705.1 Flavobacteriaceae bacterium UBA5079 | reverse complement strand
CATGGGATTAATGATTCCTTTTCTTCGACCTAAAGAACTAGCGAGTGATACGGCATCAAGCGAAGATGTCATCTTACATACACTAGATTATTTTAAATCCAAGCACGGACAACCTGACAAAATCATACTACTCCAACCCACATCACCTTTTCGCAAAGCAAAACATATCAAAGAAGCCATAGAACAATATGATGAAGAGCTTGATATGCTGGTCTCTGTAAAAGAAACCAAAGCGAATCCTTATTACGTGCTAAGAGAAGAAAATAAAAAAGGCTATTTAATAAAATCAAAAGAATCAAAAGCAACACGCCGTCAGGATGTTCCTAAAGTGTGGGAATTGAATGGTGCTATTTATATCATAAATCCCAATGCTTTCAATAACAAAAGTATTGGTGAATTTAAGAAAGTGAAAAAGTTTGTTATGGATGAAGAATCTTCGCATGATATTGATACAATGATTGACTGGAAATTTGCAGAAATGCTCATGTCAATTCAAAAAGATGAATCCATTGGAAGTTAAAAACAGAAAAGACCTTAAAAACCTTATCATCTACATTGAAAACAACTTTAAAGTCAATAGTTGGAAAATAGATGATATTCATCTATGGCCGATACTAAGAATCAGGTTGTATATGATGGTGATGATGGAGATAGAAAACCCAACACACCTTAAAATAACCGCAACTCCTGAACCAGCTAAACAAAAAGTAAAGGCAGCAAGAAAACGAAACTTGGCAACTAAAATTGTTGAGCGTTTAAAGCTGGAATATCAAAGATTAAGCCTTAAGTACCAAAAGCAAAAAGATAAACGTAAGTTAGCAAACTGGTTAAAAAAGTTACCAAAAGTTGATCACCTGTTTTTTGCACAGACCACTTATAGAGTCACACATAAGAATAAGTTATTCAATCGATTTTTTGATACCTATATTAAACAAAAAAATATTGGTTCCAATTATATGTACCTTGAATCTAAAAAAGATCCTAACGGAGATTATTTAAACAAAGATCAAATTTGTTTTTTTGAGAAGTTTAAGAAGATTTACCACCACACCACATCAATAAAAAACCTTGAGGAACATGCAGAAATAAGTTTGGAAGGGTATAAAGAATTCGATCTGTTTATTCAACAGTTCGATTATGCTAAACCTTTTTATAAAATATTTAATAAAGAGGATGTCCTCAAAATATTGGCATACATCAAGAAAGATCTTGATTTTTTCAATTTGATATTAGATCAATGTAAGCCAACACATGTCTATTCGTTATGCTATTATGGTGGTGACGTCATGTGTTTGATGGCTGAAGCGAACAGAAAAGGGGTGAAAACTATTGATTATC
>DIAL01000140.1:24439-30737 GCA_002414705.1 Flavobacteriaceae bacterium UBA5079 | reverse complement strand
GTAACTATTGATTATCAACATGGCCCACAAACTGACGTTCACATGGCCTATACATCATGGTCTCAACTCCCAGAAGATGGATATCACATGCTTCCAAGGAACTTTTGGTGTTGGGATCCGCATAGTACAGAAATAGTGAATCAATGGGCAAATCAGCATGCATTGTATCAAGCAGAAGAAGTAGGCAATTTTTGGATTGATTATTGGAAAAAGAAAGCCAAGACATTTAATGAAAATGGTTTTATTCTATATTCGCTGCAACCCTCACCAGTAAAGTTATCCGAGTTATTTACAGAGGAGATTCTTCAATTTATCAAGCATCAAGATTATACTTGGTATTTAAGACTACACCCGAGGCAATTAGAACAAAAAGAAGACATTATTAAGCTACTCGAAAGTGCAGGCGTTTATGATTTGGTAGAGATAGATGAAGCCACCAATACTCCACTACCTTTGTTGCTTTCACAGTGCCAGATTCACCTTACCCAGTATTCCGGGTGTGCTATTGAAGCCAATTTAATGGGTAAGAATACTGTTTTTCTAAATACCATTGGAAAAGAGGCTTTCCCCTATATGTTCAAAGAAAGAAAAGCTTATTATATTGACCCTGAATCGGTAGATTTCAATAAAAAATTAACTGAACTATTAAAAGTATAACAATCATTCTTAATGAAGGTATCTGTCATAACCCCTGTCTATAACGCGGAACCTTATCTAAGAAAAGCAGTAGAATCTGCTGTGCATTTAGAAGAGGTGGGCGAAGTGATTTTAGTAGAAGATGCTTCTCCAGACAATGCGTTTGCTTTAGCCAAGGAACTCGAACGGGAATTTGATAAAGTAAAACTCTTTCAACATCCAGACAAGGGGAATCACGGGGCTGGAGAATCGCGCAACTTGGGTATACAAAAAGCATCATGCGATTTCATTGCCTTTTTAGATGCTGATGATTACTATCTACCTCATCGCTTTACAAAAGATCAGGAAGTTTTTGCTGCGCACCCTGATGCCGATGGCGTCTATAGTTGCGTAGGCACCCATTTTTATTCTGATAAAGCCAAACAGCAGTTTTTTGAAAAGGGCTTTGGTTATCAAGAATTTCTTACACTTACTAAAGAAGCAAATCCGGAGGAGTTATTCGAAGTTCTCTTTTATGCTCATAAACAAATCAAAGGTGAATTTCATACCAACGGAATAACGTTAAAGAAAGATGTTTTTGCCAGAATTGGTGTTTTTCATGCCGAGTTGAAACTGCAACAAGATGTACATTTATGGAAGCGTTTAGCAGCATTTTGTACGTTGTATGCAGGACAAATCGAAACACCTACAGCAATGAGATGTATTCATGCTCAGAATAGAATGACAAAAGTTGATGATCATAAGCAATTCATGGATACTTGGTGGAAAAGTTTAAAACGTGAGTTTAAAGATAAAAACTTAGAAAAGGATAAATTTGACCTTTTTGAAAAGCGCTATTTGAATTACTTCATTCATAATAAATCCAATTTTCAATCCTTTAAAGCATTTTTTTTATACTTTTTGAAGTACCCGGGCAGTATACGCTTTAGTAATAAAGATTTTGACTTTAATTTTTGGAAGGTGTTTGGGAAAAACTGGTTTACGTTACACTTTATTTCATTTAAAAATAAATCCATTCATAAACTAAGAAGAAAATATCACGTTTTAAAAAGAGTAAAAAAACCGAGACCCAAATTTGATTTTCCTATTCAAATGAATCATTTTTTTAATAGGGAAGAAAATTATTACATTTCAGCAAATAGTAAAGTAATGTCATCGAAATTAAAGCAAGCGTCAAATTTAGAGCATGCAAATCTAAATAGTTTACTTATTCATAATTTAACAAAAAGAATAGGGTTAAATTCGAAATTTAAGTTTTATTTGATTGTTAGAAATCCAAATAAGAGATTAGAATCATACTACAGAAATTTTTTTAGTAATCGTTTAGAAAGATTAGGAGTTACACATTTTGAGTTGGAAGATTCACACTTAGAAATTTTAAATAATTTAGGATTTAAGGCTCAAAAAAAAGATATATCCTTCAAGTCAACACTTGCTAATATTAAGTATGTTGATATAGTTAAAATACTTCCCCAAATATCTCAAAAAGATGCACATCTTATCCCGCAGACCTACTTATTAAAATGGCATTTTGGTAAATATAAATCCAAATTAAAATTGGATAAAATTTTAAAAATGGAAAACAAAAGTGATTTAAACTTTATTTCTAAAAATTTAAAAATTGACATATCAAGGAAACATAATAAATCAGTTTTAGATTTAGATACAAGTTTGCCCCTAGAGTATAATAAAATAATAACTGAAGTATATAAAGAGGACTATGATACTTTTGGATATAATTAATCTCAATTAAAAACTGATATATTTTTAGAACGTTTTTGATGTAACTTATAAATTTTATAAATAAATAAATAAATAAATAAAAACCTCATTTAATGTGTGGAATTACAGGAATATATAGATTCAACAAACAAGTCAACCCAGATGAAATTGATAAGCTAACAGATAGTTTATCTCATCGTGGACCTGATGGTCGAGGCGTATGGTTTAATAATAAAAAAAATTTAGGATTAGGCCATAGAAGATTATCAATACTTGACTTGACTGTAGCTGGCACCCAGCCTATGGTATCTCCTGATGGTAAATATGTGATAGTCTTAAATGGAGAAATCTTTAATTTTTTAGAAATTAAAAGTAAATTAGCTTTAAAGGGTTACACTTTCAAAACTAAAACTGATACAGAAGTTGTTTTAAAGGCTTATCAAGAGTGGGGTACTAAAATGCTGGATATTTTTAATGGCATGTGGGCTTTTGCTATTTATGATATTGATAAGGAAATGCTTTTTTTGTCGCGTGATCGTTATGGTGTTAAACCACTATATTACTTTTATGACAATAATGAGTTTGTATTTGCTTCAGAAGTAAAATCAATATATCAGTATTTAGGAAAAAGAGGAACAATAAATAAAACTACTATACAAGACATATTAGATTTTAATCAAGAGTATCACGGTACAGAGCGAACTTATATAAATGAAGTAAAATCTTTAAAAGCTGGTCATAATTTATACCTTAACTGTAATGGCTTGCAAGATGAAAATTGGTACCATTTTAAAAAGGAAAAAGTTCCAAAAGATTTTAATGAACAAGCCAAACAATTAAAAGAATTGCTTATTGATGCAATAAAAATAAGATTAAGGAGTGACGTGCCTGTAGGTACATGTCTATCTGGGGGAATTGATAGTGGAGCTATATCATCTTTGATCAACACTTTCAATGCTAATGACGATAAACGCTTTTCAAATTTCTCACACCATAGTTTTTGTGCAGGTTTTCCTGATAAAAATTTAGACGAAACTAAGGATGCAAAGCGATTAGCGAATCAGTTGAAAATAAAACTAGATGTTGAGATGATTAATACTCCATCTGCATTAAAACTTGAAGAGGCATTAAATCAAACTGACGGACCCATGCCGGCATTAGCATTTTATCCAATTTGGCAGCTCTATGGCTATATTAAAAAACAAAATATAACTGTTACTTTAGATGGTCAGGGTGCAGATGAAATGCTTGGGGGTTATTTTTTAGGATTTGAAGCATTAAAAGGAGCTATGGAAAAAGGTGATTTGTTTTGGTTTTATGACTTAAAGAAAACATATGCAGCTTTAAACCCATCATTAAATAAAACCATGCAAGACTTTTCTAAAACAGTGATTAAGATGAAATTACTTGAGATAAAGAATAAAGGTTTAAAAGTTTTCAAGTCAATATTGTCATTAAAATTTAAACAAATTAAAACTACTAATAAATTAGGTAACAGTTTTGAAACAGCTTTACGAAAGCAGTTTTTTAGCACACCTTTACCTTTTTTGTTACATCAATATGATAGAGCATCCATGGCAAATGGAATCGAATGTAGAATGCCATTTATGGATTATCGTGTAGTTGAATTTATTTTTTCTCTTCCCTCTAAATCGAAAGTTGGTTCTGGATATACTAAACGAGTTTTGAGGGAGGCATTAAAAGGCATTCTACCAAATGAGACTAGATTAAATAAAGAAAAAACAGGATTTAACGCGCCTACAACTGAATGGTTTCAAGACGAACTAAAAGAATGGTTTTATAAACAGATAAATAGTGATACTTTTGTTAAAAACCCTTATTTTGATGGTCTTAAAATGCGTGAAGATTTTTTAGAAAAACTTAACTCGAATAGGGCTTCGGATTATGAGTGGAAATATTGGCCCTATATTCATTTAAGCTATTGGATGAAACAAAATAATTTAATTGACCAAGTTGAATAATACACTTATTTAAAAAAATTGAATATGAAAGTTCTACTTGTAGCAAAACTTAATACAGGCAATACTTATTTTGACAGTCTATACAATGAATTAGCAAAAAAAAACATAGAAGTAATTGCAAATGAAAATGACTTTTGGGATAATAATAAAAATTTTGACATTATTCATGTTCACTTTCTTGAAAATATCTTTAATTGGAACATTAAAGATATAACTAATGATGATTTTAAAAGGCTTAAATTCCGACTAGAAGTTTTAAAAAAAACAAAAACAAAAATTATCATAACTAGACACAATATCTATCCATATAACTTACATGACAAAATTTTAATACAAAAAATTTATAATTTATTTTATAGATACACAAATGCAATGATTCATTTAGGTAATTATAGTATATCTGAATTCAAAAAAAATAATGAACAATATAATAATACTTTAGAGCACACAGTAATTAAACACGGTAATTATTTAAACCTTAATAACAATATTTCCAAAGCTACTGCCCGTTCTTTATTAAACATCTCCAATGATCGTTTTGTTTTTTTAAACTTTGGGACTTTTAGAAATTTAAAAGAAAGAAATTTGATTCTGGAAGCATTTAAAAAATTAAATAAATCAAAAAAAACTCTTTTAACGAGTTCATGGGAAATCGAAGGTTCCAAAAAAACTGTGTACAGTAAAATTAGACGAAGAATTATTAATATCGATAGTAAGTATGCTCTTAACAATACATTTGTATCAAATGATAATATTCAAACCTATTTAAACGCGGCTGATGTTTTGGTTGTGCCACGTCTTAAAACGCTTAATTCGGGCCTGGTTTATTTGGGTTTAAGTTTTGGGAAAATTATTGTTGCTCCTGCTATAGGTAATATTACTGAGGTTATAGAACAAACGAATAATGTTTTGTTCGACCCATCGAACAGCAAAAGTTTAGTAAGCGCCATGGAAAAAGCGGTAAGTCTAAAAGGCACGAATCTCGATTACCAAAACATGGTCTATGCCAGAGACCACTGCTCTTGGGGTGATATCGCTCAAGCCCATGTTGATGTTTACAATAAAATAGAAGCAATATTAAATGATACTTAAATCAACATTAGTCTCCGTTATCATTCCTGTTTATAACAGAGAAGAGCTTGTCGTCATGGCTATAAAGTCTGTTTTTGAACAGACCTACCGCCCTATTGAGTGCATAGTGGTTGACGATGGGTCTAAAGATAATAGTGTTGAAACGGTACAACACCTAAAGTCCAGTCTAGAGACTGATGATTTTAAAATTATAAGCCTACAACAACAAAATGCAGGGGCACCAGCTGCTAGGAACAATGGTCTTCGTAATGCGCAAGGTGAGTTTATCCAATTTTTAGATTCAGATGACCTTCTCTATCCCCATAAATTGAAAGATCAAATTGAATACCTTCAAAAGCACAAAAGTGTAGATGGCGTTTTTGGCGATTGGCATCATGGCACTACCGAAAAACATGAATTGATTAAGGGCGAGAAATGGGATGATATGATCAGTCAATTTTATGTAGGGCATGTCATTGCTAATTTTAGTATGTTACTTAAAAGAGCAGTTGTCCATAAGATAGGTCCTTGGGATGAAGGTTTAAAACGCAATCAAGAAATCGATTATTTTCTCAGGGGCGTTTTAGCAGGAGGGAATTTTGACTATCTACCTCAAGTTACAGGCTTATGGCGAGAACATGATGGAGAACGTATTGTGAACAGCAGTGGTGCCTTTAGTGCATTGGAATTTCACGATAAATGGATCAATGAGTTTCAACGGTTAGCCATTTTTTCTGATGACCTAAAAAAAAGAGCAGCACATTTTTTATTTTGGCATGCCATGGAGTTAGATAGTAATCACAAAAAAGAAGCTATCCATTATTTGAATAGAGCGAATGAACTATACAAAGATTTTCCAGAGTTCAATACAACAAAAATCAACGTAT
>DIAL01000140.1:13329-24295 GCA_002414705.1 Flavobacteriaceae bacterium UBA5079 | reverse complement strand
ACAACAAAAATCAACGTATTAAAAAAAGTATTTGGTACAAAAATGACATTAAAGTTATGGTATAATAAGGCTAAAGCTAACCAAGTTCCAAGGTAAATCGTGATTATGAAAAGTAAAAAACGCGTATCAGTTATTATTCCATGCTATAATCAGGAGAACTTCATTCAAAAAGCGATAGAAAGTATTTTACAACAAAGTTATTCGAACTGGGAGTGTATTATAATTGATGATGGGTCAACCGATGGTAGTGCTAAATTGATTCAATCCTTAATTAAGGATGACGAGCGATGTAAATATGTATATCAAAAGAATCAGGGTGTCTCGAAGGCCAGAAATAATGGGTTCAGTTTATCTACGGGGAGTTATATTCAATTTTTAGATGGAGATGACTGGTTGCATCAAGATAAAATTGAAAAGCACGTCAACTTTTTAGAAAATAATCCTGAAGTAGAAATTGTCTATTGCAATCACTACCACTATTATCAAAATAAAGATTTATACGAGCAATATGCATTTACTGTTGTCAAGAATTTAAAACAAGAGGTCTTGTTTGAATGGGATAGAGCTTTTAATATTCCTCCTCACGCTCCTCTATATAGAAAAACAGTATGGAAAGAAAACGAGTTGCCACATCCTAAAGATTATAATTTACGTTATGAAGACTGGGTGTTTTGGGCATTATTGGGTCTCAAAAATTGCGCTATCTCAAGTATGAATGAAAGTTTGGCCTATTATAGGGTGCACGGTACCAATTTTACGTCAAGTTATAAAGATAAATCTATAAATGCTTTGCTGGCAGCCAACTATATAGCAGGTTTACTGAATAGCGGAGAGAAAACGAAATTTTTAAACCACACCATTGCTTATTATTTAAATGAATTTTATGAAAAAAAAAGTTTAGAGGAGTTTAAAACAAAGCTATCGTGGAAGTTGGGCAAAAAGATTTCATCTTTAGTGTATTGGGTGTTGCCAAAATCTATAAAAAACAAATATAGAATATCTGGTAAATGAAAATTAGTGTATTAACCCCATCCTACAATTCCGGCGAATTCATTGAGCGTGCCATTCAAAGTGTACTGGCTCAAGACTACGCTAATTATGAACATATCATAATGGATGCAAACTCAACAGATGGTACGCAAGAGATTCTCAAGAAATACCAGCACCTCAGTTGGGTGTCTGAAAAAGATAAAGGCCAGTCGGACGCCATGAATAAAGCCTTCAATAGGGCCACGGGTGATATTGTAGTGTATCTAAATGCAGATGATTATTTTTGTCCAAATATATTTCAAACGGTAGTTGACTATTTTACCCAAGAACCTGATGTTGATATTTTAGTTGGAAACTTATATTTAACCTCTTCTCAATCCACCAGCATTCGACTTGTCAATTCTGAATATCGATTTAAAAAAATACTGCTTGACTTTAAATATGGCTTCCCTTACAATCCAGTATGTTATTTTTATAAACGACAAGTACAAGAATCCTTAGGTGATTTCCCTTTAGATAATCATTATGCCATGGATTTTTGGTTTATTATTAATGCTTTTAAAGGCAGTAAAGTGTTAAAGACCGATTTGGTTTTAGGTAATTATTTTGATTCAGGTTTTAATAAAAGTAGTATCTCTTCTGGAAACACCATTAGACCAGTGGTAAAAGAGTTCTTAAAAAGAAATAGGGAATATAGACGATATTACAATTTTAATTTTTTCCAGTATAAAGTCGTTTACTTTTTTAAAATAGAATTTAAAAATAGATTCAAATTACTACTCTTGTGGTTAAAAAACCCAAGTGAAAAACACACGTTAGACTCCATTAAAAAAGTTGCGTTTAGTGAGTTGGTACGTTCAAAAAAGCGGAATTGATTGTTCTTGTCAAATGAGTAACGCGAATAATTATTTGCCCTATTCAAGCCCCGTTTGATCTAATCATTCCTTTTCCATTGGGGCAAGTCCGTTTGGACCTGTTTATTTAAAAAGTATAAAGAAAAAAAATGAAGATAATTACCATGACGGAATTTTTATCATAACAGTTGATCCATGGAGTATATCGTCTAGAAAGAGACCTGTAAACAATATTGATAATTTTAGAGAGAATAATATATTAGGTAGGATGTCAATAGTGACTTTAAATCCAAATGGTTTTTATTTGAATCAGTTTTATACTGGTCAATATAAGGATATGTTAGATTCTTCTCAAAACTGGTTTTATCTTCACGATGATGGATGGTTAGAAGTATTTTCAGATTTAGACTCCGCCAGTATGGCGAAAAGCAGAATAAGGGTTTTAGACAATTGGTTAAGCGAAAGTAAAGGGAAATATAAATTCTCTAAAGTTAGGCTTGAGTACTTAAAAAGAACAAACGAATTTCTTAATACGAAAGGAGAGGTGTACATTGTCAGACTCCCAGTAGATGAAGAACTTTTCAAAGCCGAAGAAAGTTTTATGCCCGATTTTAATTATAAAATAAACGGATTAGGGTCATTGATGTAAGGCTATTTCGATATGAATCAAATAGATCACTCATTTATATTTCCCGATGGTGTGCATCTTCATTCAAGTTCAGGGAAAGAAGCCTCTCGAATTATTGCTAACTGGATAAGTAAAATTCGAAAAACTAAGAAAAATATAACCAAAGAATTCAGTAGTAATTAGTGACTATACAGCCTTAAGTAATATGAATCAATTATATATAGAGCCAATTGGCGGATTGGCTAACAGGATGAGGGTTATAACTTCAGCTATTGAATTTAAAAAAAAATACGGTGGTGAAGTATATTGTATTTGGAATGAAAATTCAGAACTCAATGCACCATTCTTTAGATTATTTGATTCTGTTGAAGGCTTTCATTTTATACCAAAAATAAAAAGGTTTAAATTGTTGCGGTTTTCCTTTCGTTCTAATCCAGTTTTAAAGCATCTGGTAAAAGTTTATAATAAACTTTTAGGTTTTGACTATTTTATTAAAGCACATCAAGTTGCTCAACTGGTTGATAGTAATGAATTGTACCATATTCTAGAAAAAAATAACGGTTCTATTTATATAGAATCTTGGGGTATAGATTATACCTGGGACAGTAAAACATTAAATGAGATTTTTCAACTTAAGAAGGACATCATGAATAAAGTTGAGAACAATCTTAAAAAATTTAGTGAATTTGCAGAGGTAGTTGGATTGCACATCCGAAGAACAGACAATGTGGAAGCGATCAAAAACAGCCCAATAGAATTGTTTATAAATGAAATAGATACCAAAATTAAAGAAAATAATAATGTGGGTTTTTTTCTAGCTACGGATGATAAGGATATTGAGTTTCTTTTACAAAAGCTGTATCCAAGAAAATTATTAGTTTATCGTAAAAGCTTAAGTAGGAATTCTCTGGAGGGTATACAAGATGCTCTGGTTGATATGTATACGTTATCAAAAACAACTATGATTTACGGTTCACATTTCTCTTCATTTTCGACCATGGCGGGGAAAATAGGGGGAATTGAATGTATTCGATTAAAAAAGAATCACTAACAGAATTAAATCGCATATAAACAATTTCAAAAAAATGAAAAAATTAATACAAAAAATAGCATATATCTTTCGTGGGCTTTTAGGTATAAACAAACTAACCTTTAAAATAGATAGTCTAAAGAATGAAATGACCACCCAAAACTACAGATTAAATAAAGAGATTAAATCTCAGACCTACCAATTAAATAAGGCAATATCTTACATTCAACACCTTAATATTGAAAATAATAAAATAAAAGAGTCTATTATATTCCAGAACTTTCATGAAATCATCTCTCTTTTTTCCCCTATGGATATTTCCAATGCTACTTATAGGCGTGTTGGTCGAGATTACGATGGCGGTTATGTGATGTTAGACGACTTTTCTTCAGATAATACTGATGCCGCCTACAGCTTTGGGATAAGTGATGATGTGTCTTGGGATGAAGAAATCGCAAAATTAGGAAT
The DNA here is from genome assembly GCA_002414705.1 of Flavobacteriaceae bacterium UBA5079. GTDB lineage: Bacteria > Bacteroidota > Bacteroidia > Flavobacteriales > Flavobacteriaceae > Algorimicrobium. The sequence continues at coordinate 20,325 of DIAL01000140.1, read as the reverse complement.
AAATATCTTTATGTATGATCACACAATATACAAACTACCAAAAGAAAACAAGCATTTTAAGTTCTTTAAGCAAGGGGTCACAGGGAAGCCTGAAGTTGGTCTGGAAACACTCAGTAACCTTATTGCTATTAATGGTCATGAGCAATCAGACAATTTAATTATGAAGATGGATATTGAAGGTTATGAGTGGAGTGTTTTTGAAGAAACAAAAAGTGAAGTGATCGGACAGTTTTCACAAATCGTGATTGAATTTCATGGACTTTCTCCTCATAAATCTAAAGAGAGTTTGTCCCGTATTTCATATGTTCTAAATAAGATTAATCAGACACACCAATCTGTTCATGTACACGCCAATGGACATACTGAAGTTAACTGGTTAGGGGACTGGGCAATTCCTCAGCTTTTAGAAGTGACATATATCCGACGCAAGGATTATCAAGATAGATTCATTAAAAATACTAGATCATTTCCCACTAAAATTGACCAACCAACTTTTCCCTGGTTACCTGAGGTGCCATTAGGAAGGTTTAGTACTGAATACGAGAGTATCTTATTTAATAAATAAAGTGTCTTAGTGATTAGAGAAGTATATGTTTACTTAAAATAACTGTTGATATAAGGGATGTATAAACAAATAATTATTAATTAAGCCATGCTCTTTAATTCCTTAGACTTCGCCATTTTCCTCCCAATAGTATTTATACTCTATTGGTTTGTAACGAATAGGAATCTAACGCTTCAAAATGTGCTAATTGTCGCAGCTAGTTATGTCTTTTATGGCTGGTGGGATTGGCGTTTTTTGTCCTTGATTGTATTTAGTACACTCGTTGATTACAGCGTAGGTTTAAAACTTAAGGACGAAGCGAATAAATTCAAACGAAAAGTACTCTTATGGGTAAGCATTATAGTGAACCTCGGTTTTTTAGGCGTATTTAAGTATTACAATTTCTTTCTCGATTCGCTCTATGAAGTGGCGCCTGGTCTGCAAACGGTTTTAGGATTTAATACCCTTGATATTATCTTACCAGTTGGGGTAAGTTTTTATACGTTTCAGACATTGAGTTATACCATTGATGTTTATCGCAAGAAGCTTGAACCCACCAAAAGTTTGATCGACTTTGCGGCTTTTGTGGCCTTTTTCCCGCAATTAGTAGCGGGTCCTATTGAGCGGGCTAGTCACCTTTTACCGCAGTTTTATGCGCCAAGACAATTTAAATTCATCAATCTACAGTTCGGTTTTATTCGAATTCTTTGGGGCTTATTCAAAAAAGTAGTTATTGCAGACAGATTGGCTATTCTTGTGGATAGCGTATATCAATCACCTGCAGATTTTGGAGGCATTCATTTTATCATTGCTTCCGTACTCTTTGCTTTTCAAATTTATTGCGATTTCTCGGGGTATTCGGATATTGCCATCGGAACAGCGCGACTTTTTGGTTTTAAGCTGATGGAAAACTTTAGAAGCCCGTATTTTTCAAAGTCATTAGGTGAATTTTGGAGACGTTGGCATATATCTTTATCTACTTGGTTTAGGGATTATGTATATATTCCTCTGGGAGGTAGTAAAGTAGCCACTAAAAGGGTTTATTTGAATTTAATGATTGTATTTGTCGTCAGCGGATTTTGGCATGGAGCTGCTTGGACCTTTATCATTTGGGGAGCCTTACACGGCAGCATTTTAATACTGGAACATCTTTTCACAGGAAGAAAAGCACTTTTCAACAATGCTCCCGCGCTACTCGTAAATACCTTGAAAGTATTAGCCGTATTCTCTGTCACTACTTTTGCCTGGATATTTTTTAGAGCCAATACCACTGCTGATGCCTTTTATATTGTTCAACACCTTTTTGATTTTTCAGAACCATTGGCACAAAACCTTCGTGGAATGACGCTATATCTTGGCGGACCACTGTGGAAGTTACTTGCCTCCTTTTTACTTGTGGGACTCTTACTTTTAGTCGAATACAGCGTAACTAAGGAGAAAATTTCCGAACAGATTATCATTAAACAAAAACCGTTGATCAGATGGTCGCTTTATACCAGTATGGTAGTGTTTATTCTCCTATTCGGCTCTTTTGAAGTTGATCAGTTCATTTATTTCCAATTTTAGAAAATGACCACATCCAAAATTGAACAAAGAAAACTCTTGAAAAACGGCTTAGGCTTCTGCTTGGTTTTGTGTACCGTTCTATTTGCTTTAGAATTTGTCACCTCCTATTTCGTAAAGCATTCTAGCGACGCGCAAACTGGAAAAATCAACTTAGTTATGCAACATGAAATAGATCCTGAAATAATGATGTTCGGTTCCTCAGTAGCGGAAGTTGGGTTAGATGCAAATACTATTGAAAAGAAAACGCAACGCGCTACCTATAATATGGGGATAGATGGTACTAAAATTTCTGCAAGTGAATTTTTAATTGACGAATTCTTAAGTTATAGTAAAAACTGCGAAACCGTTGTTATTGGCATGGCATTTTTCTCATTTACAAAAAGCGAAAAATTAAATGCTCCAGAACGTTTTTTAGCGTATAAATCAAATCCATTCGTAAAGCAAAACATATTCAACATTCAACCAGCGTTAGGAAATAAATTATATTATGTTCCCTTTTACTCCTTTATTGTTGCCAATCATACGTATTATAAAAATGCTTTTTATGGTCTGAAAAATGTGATGAATTCAAAAGCTTCTTTTACCGATTCACTCAAAGGTTTTGTACCTCATGATACAGAATACTATGATACCCGAAAAAACGGAAAGCAGTTAGATTATATTGGAATCGATAGCTCTGCTGTTAACGACTACAAAAGAATTATACAAAAAATCAAGGCTCATGATATACAACCGATTTTAGTTTTAATGCCCATGCACATCAATGGACAAGAATCTTTCAGTAATTTTGCAACATATAGAGAACAAGCAAAGAAGCTGTCTCAGGAAATGGAAGTGCATCTTTATGACTTTTTTGATCATGACGTTACGACTCAAGATAAATATTATTACAACAACGGTCATTTAAATGCAACAGGAGCCAATGTATTTAGTAATGTGCTAGCTGATAGCCTTAATAGTATAATCAAGACGAATAAAACGAAGTAATAAAATGGCATCACCCAACGTTTCCATATTAACCACCATATATAACCGCGAAAAGTACCTAGCCGATTGTATTGACAGTGTCTTGGGGTCCACCTACCAAGACTGGGAGCTCATTATTGTGGATGACCAGTCTACAGATAGCTCAGTAGGCATAGCCCAAAGTTATGCCGCTAAAGATGATCGTATTAAGGTTTATGTCAACGAACAGAATTTGGGAGATTATCCCAATAGGAACCAGGCGGCAGCTTACGCTCAAGGCAAGTACCTTAAATACCTGGATGCAGATGACCTCATCTATCCGCATGGTTTACAAATTATGGTGGAAACCATGGAAGCGCATCCCAACTGTGCTTTAGGTGTTTCCCAAGAGGTGGTGGAAGATCTAAAACCCTATCCTTTTGTCATGACTCCAAAAGAAACCTTTCAACGGGAGTTCTTACAGCGTGGGGTGATGGGGCTTGGACCTACCGGTACTATTATCCTGCGAGATGCTTTTGAAAAACTAGGCGGATTTACGGGTAAACGCTATATTGGGGATACTGAACTTTGGTATAAACTGGCCATGCGGTATCCTATCGTTAAAATGGTACCCGGTCTCGCCTATTGGAGACAACATGATGACCAGGAAATTACAAAGGGTCAAGAAAGCTTTTTTTATTTAGAAAATGCTTTTAAACATCAGTTGAATACCTTAAACAATAAAGACCTACCATTAAACGAAAACCAAAGAAAAAGAGCATTAGACAAAGTTAATCACCGCTTTTCGAGAAGTATTTTAAGATTGGTTAAAAACGGAAAGTTTAGAACGGCCAATCAAATTAGACATTCTTGCCATGTCTCTTGGTTTGCGATTTTAAAGTCGATTTAATTCAATTATGACTAAAGTTTCCATTATCATCCCTTTACACAACAGTGAAAATTTTATTGTTGAAACAATAGCGTCCTGTTTAAAGCAATCCTATGAGAACATAGAAGTCATTGTTGTTGAAAATGGATCTAGCGATAAGAGTTACGAGTTAGTCAAAAGCATAAAGGACGAGCGGATTCAACTTTTTAAGGTTGAAATTCCCAATGCTGCGGCAGCAAGAAACTATGGACTTCAAAAAGCTACGGGGGAATATATCCTGTTTTTAGACGCGGATGACTTACTGTCTCCAGATAAAATAGCGCTGCAAATGAAGGCTTTAGAAACAAAACCTGAAGGTTGGATCGCCTCTTGCGCATGGGCTAAATTTAAAAAACATATTAGCGAAGCGCAGGTAGTTCCGCAGGAGGTATGGTATATTGAAAATCCTATCGACTGGTGTATTTCAGCAATGACAGGTAGAGGCATGATGATTCCAGGATGTTGGTTAATCCCTAAATCAGTTATCAAGCAAGCAGGACCTTGGAATGTAAGCCTAAGTTTACACGACGATGGCGAATTCATGTGTAGAGTGTTATTGGCTTCAAAGGGCAATGTATTTGTTGATGATGCTATTGTTTATTATCGTCAAGTTCCCAACAGCCTATCTAAACAAAACAAAAGCTTGAAAGCTGCTGAGTCTGCCTTAAAAGTTTGTAAATCGTATGAAGAAAATTTACTGGTTGTCTTCAATTCGGTAGAAGTTAGAACGGCACTTGCCTATAATTATTCGTGGTTTATTTATGAATTTCATACCCATCATAAAGCGTTAATTAAGCAAGCCAGAGCTCATATAAAATCCTTAAGAGTACCTCCTCCAATTGTAGGAGGTCATCAATTTAAAAAATTATCCCGATTAATTGGTTTTTACAACGCTATACGAATAAGAGAAATCACCAGAAGATTTAAAGGATAAAAAGATCATACATTCATGAAAATCTCATACATCTCCAATATTAAACTATCTGAATCCAGTGGGGGCATGTCTGGTATTAACCATGCGGTTTATCATCAATTAAAGCGTTTTTTTGATGTTGAAAATTACCTATATATTAACGCGAAAGAAGATAAATGGGCTAAAGTCAAATCAAAACTATTGAGGATTTTGGGACATACAGGAAATTACCCTTTTTTTTCTAACAAGCGCCTTAAGGAAATCAATACTATATTTCAAAATCGAAAAGAATCCTGTGATGCCTACTTTTTCTTCGGATTTACCTCTTGGATTGATATCGAAGTCACAAAACCCTATTATTGTTACAATGATGCTAGCTTTGCAACTTATGTTACTATTTACAATAATAAATCTGAATTTTCAGAGAAGGATTTAAACCGAATTTATGATAAAGAAAAAAAATGGCTTCAGAACGCACAGCTTGTTTTTTTTAATTCAGATTGGGCGCTAGAGGAAACTAAAAAAGCCTACGATTTAATAGGTGATAATTTTATAAACATTGGATTTGGCGGCTTTATAGAGGTTCCTAAACGGGATACATACAATGGGGATTTTAACTTCCTTTTTATTTCGCGTGAATTTGTTCCAAAAGGAGGAGAAATTGTTGTGAATGCTTTACAACAAGTTAGAAAAAAGCATCCTAAAGCCAATTTATGGATTGTTGGAGATACTCCATCACAAGAAGTTTTAGAGATTGATGGTGTATTTTATAAGGGTTTTTTTAATAAGTCGGATAAGATACAGTACAAAGCATTATTAGCTATTTTTTCTGAAGCTTTCTGTTTAGTCCATCCTACAATAAAAGATACCACTACTTTGGTCATTACAGAAAGTGCTTATTTTGGGTGTCCAGCTATTAGTTCCAATCGTTTTGCAATTCCTGAATTCATCAAAGAAAAAGAAACAGGGCTTTTATTAGATAATCCTAGGGATACTGATGAGGTTGCTGCTAAAATGTCATGGTTAATTGAGAACCCGGATGCTTATAAAATAATGCGACAAACAGTGCGGTTTTTTGCTATTGAAAATAATATATGGGGTAAGGTAGGTGATCGTTTTAAAGAACTTATAAAGACGTAAAATGAAGGTACTGTATATTGGTCAATATTCGAAAGGAACAACTTCTAGAATGCGAGCTGAGACGTTGAAAAGTATTTTAAAACCTGCAGACTTACAGGTGATTGATACGCATATTCCTTTTTATCAAACCAATCGATGGGTTCGATCTTTTGGTTTCCGCTATAAAAAAGGACCACTCATTAAAAAAATCAATCATTATATTTTAAATTCCATTAAGCAAGATCACTACGACTTAATATGGGTAGATAAGGCGGTATTTATCAGTCCAAGAACAACAGCTTTATTACGGTCAAGGGCTGCAAAGCTCGTCCATTTTACACCTGATCCAGCCTTTACATTTCACCAGTCTAAACTTTTTTTTAAGTCTTTACCATATTATGATTATCTTATTACCACGAAGTCTTATGAGTTGGCGTATTATAATAAATATACTAAAAGTGTTAAGGTGCTATATACAACGCAAGGCTTTGATGATCAGTTGCACCAAATATGTAAGCAACCGTTTACTAGAAAAGAGGGGTTTGTTTTTATTGGGCATTATGAAGACCAGCGTGCTGCAGTTATAGAGAAACTTTTGAATACTAATATTCAAATCACTTTAGCGGGCATTAAATGGCAAAAGTTTGCTGAAAAACATGAACACAACCCAAATTTAATTTATCTTGGAGATGGTGTTTATGGCGAAGACTACGTTAAAACCATACAAAAAGCAAGGGTAGCCTGGGGCGCTATTAGTAAATGGGTTCCAGAACTACATACCACTAGAACCTTTGAAATACCTGCTTGTGGGACTGCCTTATTAACGGAGGCGAATGAAGAAACCGAGTCTTTTTTTAAGGAAGATGAAGTTATTTTCTACAATTCAGATGTTGAACTTGTAGAAAAAGTGTTGTATTTTATGACACATGATAAGGCACTAGAACAAATTACAATTAAAGGTTGTGCCAAGGTAAAGGAAGC
>DIAL01000140.1:8218-13259 GCA_002414705.1 Flavobacteriaceae bacterium UBA5079 | reverse complement strand
GTGCCAAGGTAAAGGAAGCAGGATATGATTACACCTCCATTATTTCTAAAATTCTAAAAGAAATTCTAAATTGAAAAAACTGGCTATTATTCACTATATGCCCTTGGAGTTTTATCCTCCAACAACAAACTTGTTAAATAGTTTAGCCTTTAAAAACCAATTTTCGGTTAAGATTTGGACCACAAGAAATAATAAAGGGCGTAAAGTGTACAAAAATAAGGTTTTAAATGCCATTTCCAGAACCTCATTCCCTAATCGGAATAACCACAAACTTGTCCGTTTCTGTAAATACCTTCTCTTTAATATAAAAACCTTTCTAGGCTTATTAATATTTAATCCCAGTATTGTCATGTACTATGAGACGTATTCTGCAGGACCTGTGTACTGGTATTTAAAATATTTTGGCAGCAAAAAAAAACTATTTATCCATTACCATGAGTATTTTAATCAGGAATGGTACGACAGTGGTATGGCGATAGTGAAATTGTATTATCATTATGAGAAAAACTTTTTGTTGCAAAAAGCCGAATGGGTGTCTCAAACCAATTTAGACAGATTAAAAATGTTTGCTTCCGACCATCCTGAAATATCTCAAGATATTTTAAAGATGATGCCTAATTATCCTCCAAAAAGTTGGTTTAAGGATATTAAAAAAGTAAAGTCAAAAAGTCAATCTGTTATAAAAAGTGTCTATGTAGGTGCCTTATCATTAAAGGATACATTTATTAAAGAGTATTGTGATTGGATTGTTACACAGAACGGTAAGGTTCATTTTCATATCTATGCTTACAATTTACATGATGATACCAAAGCTTACCTCGAAAGTTTGAAATCAGAATATATTGTTTTTTATCCAAAGGGAGTGGAATATATTGAGATGCCTAACTTGCTATCCAATTATGATATAGGTCTTATTTTGTACAGAGCACAGACCGATAACTATAGATACAATGCACCTAACAAACTATTTGAATATTTAGTCTGTGGTCTAGACGTCTGGTTACCAGAAGTGATGGAAGGCTGTAAACCTTATTTAAATGCTGAAAGCAGACCGTTGGTTCAGGCTATAGATTTTACAAATCTTAAGCTAGGTCTCATTGAGGCTCATCAGAAAAGCTTAACTTTGCCGTACAGAAACATTCCATACCATTGCGAAACCGAGTTACAACCTTTGATAACCCTTTTAAAACGATAAGATGAGCCTTTGGAGTTTAGTAGGTGTTATAGCCGTCTGTATTGTCGGTGTTCGGTTTATCATGCAATTAGGGAAAAATATTCCCATGTTAGAACTTATGCTGCTTTTAGCAGGCTTGCAATGGATTATTGGTCCTTTAATTGAGTATACTAGTCCTAGTTTGCACTATAAATATTATATGTACGTACCGCAGCAAACATACATGGCGTTTATTGCGCCTGCTTATGCTATTTTTGTTAGTGTTGTTTTGTTTGGTATTCGTAATTATAAAACACTGCTAGTACCTATTACCGATCTTAAAACATTCAAAAAATATGGCATCGCGGTATTTTTAGTCGGTGTTTTTTTTGATTTGATAGCTTCTCGTCTTCCTGGAACACTGGGCTTTTTTGCTTTTATTGTTGCTAATTTTAAATTTGCAGGTGCTTTAATTTTGTTTTTTTCAGAAGATCCACGACTAAAGAAAATTTTCTATGGTTCATTAGTTTATTTGTTTGTAAGTGCTTTACAACACGCCCTGTTTCATGATTTAATTTTATGGACCGTGTTTTTTTATATGTTTTGGGCTCTTAAATACAAACCATCTGTTCGTACCATAGCTTTAACACTGTTAGTAGGCGCTTTGTCGTTAACGACCTTGCAAACTATTAAAGCAGCTTACAGACTTCAGGTGTGGAATGGCTATGATGGCAACAAATTAGAATTATTTGCTGGACTGGTTGTTGATGCTGTTTTACTTCATGGCGCCAATGCTGGTGAACTAGATGGTGAATTAAATACTGTTAGACTCAATCAAGGATGGATTATTAGTGCTATCATGGATGAGATTCCCGATCGTGTGGCCTTTTTACATGGCGAAACGATTCGTGAAGCTGTTAGCGCGTCTATACTTCCTCGCTTTTTAAATCCAAATAAAAAGAAAGCAGGTGGTCAAGAAAATTTTAGAAAATTTACAGGTCTAAATATTGGCGATAACACTTCCATGGGTATCAGTATTATCGGTGAAGCTTATGGTAATTATGGTCCCTCTAAAGGCCTTGTCTTTATGGGTTTTTGGGGGTTTTTTTTAGTGATTTTTTGGCGGTATTTATTAAAAAAGACTCCAAAGAATAGTATGCTACTAGCTTTTATTCCCATTATTTTTTTGCAAGCTGTCAAGGCAGAAACAGAACTTGTTGTGGTATTAAATCATTTGGTTAAATCTTCTATAGTGGTGTTTTTGTTTTTCTGGGGTACTAAACGTTTTTTAAATTGGAAATTCACAGATGACAAAAACAATTAATTACATTTCTAGAAAGCGTTTGCCACAATACCACAGTATTGAAGGCGTGTTTATCTCAATAAAACTAGCTATTGAAGCTGACCTAACCTGTAACTGGATAGAATTAGAACAATCCGGCGCATCCCCTTTAGATTTGATACATAATCTAAAATCCATTGAACGCCATAAAAATACTGTTTATCATATTACAGGCGATGTTCATTATGTTGCTCTAAAATTGGGCAAACAAGCTGTTTTAACCATTCATGATGTTCATTCTGCACTAAAAGGGTCCTGGTTTAAACGTTTATATGTCTATTTGTTTTGGTTTTGGCTTCCAGCTTTACTCGTCAAGAAAATAACCGTCATCTCTGAATTTACAAAGCAGGAATTGGAACAACTTATCCCTACATTTAAACATAAAATTGTTGTTATTCCTAATCCAATACATCCTAACTTTGTTCCCAGTCCTAAAAATTTTTCAGGTACACCTACTATTTTATTGATGGGTACTAAACCCAATAAAAATCTAGAACGTGTTATTAAAGCTGTAGCCCAGATACCTTGTACATTGCATATTATTGGTGTCTTGACTGATGCCCAGTTAGCACTTTTAAAGCTGTATCCTATACGCTATACGCATCGTGTTAATTTGAGTCAAACCGCTATAGTAGCCGCTTATCAAACCTGTGATCTCTTATGTTTTCCGTCCACTTATGAAGGGTTTGGTATGCCTATTATAGAGGCCCAAGCCACTGGTAGACCTGTGTTAACATCTAATTTTGGAGCGATGAAAGAAATTGCTGGCGATTCTGCTCATTTTGTAGACCCGTATTCTGTTGAAGACATTCGACATGGTCTCATTAAAATGATATCCGACGAAGCTTACAGACACGAACTCATTACTAAAGGGTATGATAATATTAAACGTTTTAGCACCAAACACGTAACAGACCAATATATGGCACTTTATCAGTCATTATAGAAAGGCGTATGAAACAAAAAAAAAAGATATTAATTACAATCGATTGGTTTTTACCAGGTACCGATTCTGGAGGTCCCGTTCGTTCCTACGCTAATTTGATTGCTCATTTAGGAGCTGATTTCGATTTTTATATCATAACACGTGACACGGATTATTGTTCTACTACACCTTATAAAGATATTCAGTCCAATGCTTGGAACGATTTACAGGGTCTAGCCCACGTTTACTATGTGTCTAAAGATTTCTTAAATATTACGCATTTAAGCGCTTTATTTAAAACTCAATCTTTTGATGTTATTTATATTAACGGCATATACAGTTGGTATTTTTCTATTTTACCCTTATTCATTTTTAGACATCATCCACATTGTATCGTAGCTGCAAGAGGTATGTTGAATCCTCAAGCTTTCTCTATTAAGCCATTTAAGAAACGTGTTTACTTACAAGTAGCCAAATTTTTAGGTGTTTATACTAATACCTGTTTTCATGCCACAAACATGTTAGAAGCTGATTATGTCCGGAACATTATGGGTACATCTGTGCCTATTCATGTTGCGCCAAATTTACCCAGACTGATACCCGAAGCTTATTTTGAGCGGTCTAAATCTGACGTCACCAGGTTTGTAAATGTTGCTAGAGTTTCGGTTGAAAAAGGCACGTTAAAGATGTTAGAGGCTTTTAAATATGTTACAGACCCTGTTCATTTAGATATATACGGTCCTATTTATGATGATGCTTATTGGATGGTATGTCAAAAAGCAATTGCTGAATTACCTGATCATATACTTGTTCGTTATAAAGGGGTTGCAAAGAGTGATACTATTCCATCCATTTTAAAACGTTATGATTATTTTATTATGCTTTCAGAAGGCGAGAATTTTGGTCATGCCATTTTGGAAGCTTTAAGTTCTGGTTTACCTGTTGTTATTTCTAATAAAACACCTTGGACTTCGTTACAAGAGAAACAAATAGGATGGGATTTATGTACAGCACATTTAGAACGGGTTGGAGCTGTTTTGCAGGACGCATCCACCTTAAACGAAACCGATTATAAAACCATGTCTAAATCCGCCTATCAATATGCTAAAGATTTTATAAATGATCCGTTGCTTATTACAGCCAATACAGATTTGTTTTTGTGAACACCTAATGTTTTACTCAACACATTAATTCAGAGCAGAAACATCTAACATATTTGAATCTTCATTGTGTTAATTTATAATTTAATACCCTATCTTTTTTAAGTTAGTCCTTTAATCTTTAAAATTTCATGCCGAATCAAGTTAATTTATCTCAATATACTAACGCCTGGTATAAACCAGGTTCCAAACTAAAATGCGGAGTTTGGTATTTTATTAATGTCATTATATTAAAAAGTTCTTGGTTACCCTTTTCTGGATTTCGCGTTCGGTTATTGCGTGTATTTGGGGCTAAAATAGGAGACAACGTTGTCATTAAACCTGGTGTTTCCATAAAATATCCTTGGAAGTTAACCGTAGGCGATAACACATGGATTGGCGAGCAGGTTTGGATAGATAATTTAGATACCATAACTATCGGTTCAGATGTTTGTATCTCTCAAGGCGCCATGTTGTTAAGT
>DIAL01000140.1:0-8076 GCA_002414705.1 Flavobacteriaceae bacterium UBA5079 | reverse complement strand
AGCCATGTTGTTAAGTGGTAATCATGATTATACATCCGTAACGTTTGATTTGATGTTAGCGCCTATACATCTAGAATCCGGCGTATGGATAGGTGCAAACTGTTTAGTTTGTAATGGCGCTGTCATTGGGTCACATGCCGTATTAACAGCAGGTTCTGTTGCTAGTTCTGATTTAGAGCCATTTAGTATTTATAGGGGCAATCCTGCTGTTAAAATAAAAAATAGACTTCTAGCTCATGACTCCTAAAATAACCATTATCACTGCAACTTACAACAGTGGTGCAACTATAAAAGACTGTTTAGATTCTATCTCCAATCAAGATTATGCTTGTATAGAACATATTATCATTGATGGCGGATCCACGGATGACACTGTATCAATCATTACAGACTATTCTAAGAAGCATACTCATATTACATGGATTTCGGAGCCCGATTCAGGTATTTATGACGCTTTAAATAAAGGTTTGAAAATGGCTTCTGGCGTTATTATAGGTTTTTTACATTCAGATGATTTGTTTGCTAATCATACCATAATTAGTCGTATTGTAGCGTCTTTTACTAAAGGTTCTATAGATGGTGTTTATGGGGATTTAGTGTATGTAAAGAAAGATAATATTAGCCATATTGTTAGGAATTGGAGAAGTAAAGCTTTTAAACCCCCTATGTTACGTCAAGGTTGGATGCCTGCTCATCCAACCTTATTTTTAAAGCGTGACGTTTATCATATATCCGGTTTTTTTAATTTAAGTTACACTATATCATCGGATTATGATTTTGTTTTACGTGTGTTTTCCAATCGTAATTTATGCTTTACGTACCTAGATACCAACATAACTATTATGCGTTTAGGTGGCGCCAGTAATAAAACTATTAGGCATATAATTGTTAAAATGCGTGAAGACCTTCGGGCTATAAAAAATAACAAAATAAAATACCCTACTTACGTTTTATTTATGAAGAATGTGTCTAAATTTTCGCAATTTTTCAAAAAAACAGTGATTTAATGGTCTGTAATTCTTATATTTACAGCTTTAATCCTTTAATCCCTCTAAACGATTGCCGTTTTATTAATTCAATAGCAAAATAGATACATGTTACAAGATTTTTTGGCCTTTTTTGAGCCCTCTAACTATATAGAGGTTTGGCTTCTCTTTTCCTTTTTTTTGTCCTTTATTGTTTCCTTTTTTGTCTTTCCAACAATCGTGCATGTGGCATTGGCTAAAAATTTAGTCGATGAGCCGGATACTAGAAGTATTCATCATCAGGTTATTCCAACGTTAGGAGGTATTGGTATCTATTTAAGTATGGTAACCGTCATGACGGTTATGGGCGCTTTGTTAAATACGAAACTCTTGTTATTGGTTTTGGGTGCTATGACTTTTTTGTTTTTTCTGGGTTTAAAGGATGATTTGCTAATCCTATCACCGCGCAAAAAATTTATCGGACAACTCATTGCCGCATTTTTATTGATATTGTTCACAGATACACGCATCATTAGTTTATCTGGACTCTTTGGAATTACTGTTTTACCCTACTGGGTGTCCGTTTTGTTTACCTTATTTGTCTATATCCTTATTATAAATGCTTTTAACTTAGTGGATGGTGTTGATGGACTTTCAGGTTTGTTAGCGTTGGTCTGTTCTGCCTTTTTTGTTTATATCTTTACTGTTTCTAAAGATGTTAGCGCTTCAACTTTAGCTATAGGCTTGCTAGGCGCCTTAATGCCATTTTTACGCCTTAATTTTTCAAAAAGCAAAAAAATATTTATGGGCGATACGGGTTCTCTTGTTATTGGTTTTTTAATCGCCTTTTTTGTTGTTCGCTTTATTAGTTTAACACATATACCGGAGGTGCCCTTGTTTTATAAACGTGCGGCTATTATTTCTTTAGCACTTGTATTTTATCCGTTATTAGATACGTTTAGGATTTTTTGCATACGCTTATTTATTCATAAAACCAGTCCTTTTCGAGCGGATAGAAACCATATCCATCACCGTCTTTTGGATATGGGCTTATCTCACAAGGTTACAACGTTATTACTTGTTTCAGTTAATATTGTTTTAATTCTATTTGCTTTTTTTACTAGTCATTTAGATATCCATTTGCATTTGCTTTTCGTTATATTTTTTGGATGTGGGCTGTATGTCTTTATGTTTTTTGTTATTTTTAAGCGCTACAAAATGTTATTTAAAACTGTTTTTCACAAAAAGATTACTTGTAGGCAGCAGGAAGTTACGAATAATTAAATAAATTTGTACACTTATAACCCCATTAGGAAATACCCAAAATTTTATGCGATACCTCATTATTTTAGTGTTTTGTTTTTTAATACAGTCCTGTGCTACAAAACGCGATATTTTATATTTACAAAATAGTGAAACCTATCCTGAAACGGCTGTACGTTACGTTTACAATACGTTACAGCCCAACGATGTCCTGCAAATAACTGTAAGTGCCCTTATTCCGGACTCCGCAACGCCTTATAACTTTCAAACCGTTACTGCTGGAGCAGCATCAGGCGCATCATCGGGAGCAGGTGTCATGTCTGGCTATGTGGTCCGTGAGGATTATACCATTAATTTTCCTATTCTTGGTTTTCTATCCGTTAAAGGAAAGACCCTATTTGATTTAGAAGCTGATTTAACAGAGACACTCCAGGTTGGTGGCCACTTAAAATCGCCATCCGTTCAAGTACAATTAATTAACAGTAAATTTACTGTTTTAGGTGAAGTAGGAAGTCCTGGGAGTATTTCATTTACAGAACAGAACTTAAATATTTTTCAGGCTATTGGTTTGGCAGGCGATTTAACAGCTAATGGTAAACGGAATGACATACTTCTTATGCGCGAAGTAGATGGTAAGCGTATTATAACGCATATAGATATTAGAACAACCGATATTATAGAGAGCCCTTATTATTACATTAAACCCAATGATGTTATTATCGTGAATCCTAATGGACCAGAGATTAAGAAATCTGGATATGTTGCTAATTTAGGTGCTTTGTTTGGGTTGGTTTCATTTGCGCTAACTATGGTTTTAATTATTAAAAATTAATTATGCAGGATAATTTAAATCAAGGTATATCGAGTCAAGTTTCAGATTTGAAACGAGAAATCGCTAAATATGCTAGGTATTGGTATCTGTTTCTTATTAGTGTACTT
Source organism: Flavobacteriaceae bacterium UBA5079 (assembly GCA_002414705.1). GTDB lineage: Bacteria > Bacteroidota > Bacteroidia > Flavobacteriales > Flavobacteriaceae > Algorimicrobium. Next base: position 4,909 of record DIAL01000140.1, on the reverse strand, counting down.
GTTTTTATTGTTTTGGCTCAAATTAAGTTACGTTACACACCCAAGAGCTATACAACCGTTTCTAAAATAAAAATATTAGATAAAGGTAAAGGATTAGAATTACCTTCAGCTGCTTTTATTTTTAACCGGTCTAACATTAATTTAGATAATGAAATAGCCCTTTTAAAATCGTTTGACGTATTAGAAAAAGTGGTTGATAAGACGGATTTAACATGTCGCTGGTATGNNAAGGTGCTGTCATGCTCACCGAAATTACACAGCTTCCGTTTTCTGTAACCTATGTTATTCCAAATTCTCAAATTACCTATGGTTCCTACACCGTGCGTATTCAGGAAAAGTCTATCGATATTCTAGATGCAGACGCGCAAATGCTGTTACAATTGCCTGCTTTTACTACTGTTGGTGTGGACCATGATTTACCGTTTGATCTGCATTTTTCAAACCCATTAAACTATATGGACTATGTTGGTAAGACCTATATTTTAAAAACTACACCTTTAAAAGCTGCGGCATCTGATTTAAAATGGCAGCTTCAAATAGAAATAACAGGTAAGTCCAGTGATGTTTTAAAATTAAGTTTAAATGCCCCAAATGCTCAAAGATCTGAAGCTATATTAGATGCTATCCATGAGGTTTTTAATGAAGATGGCATTACTGATAGACAGTTAGTTTTAAAACGTACATTAGATTTTATTCATAACCGGTTTTCTATTTTAGTTTCCGAATTAGATTCGATAGAGATTAATAAGAAAAATTTTAAAGTTGAAAACAAGTTTATTTCTCCAGAGGCAAGTTTAGAAATGGGTATGTCTACCGTTATAGATTCTGAAGCTCAAATATTTGAGTTAGAAGGTCAAATTCTACTTGTAGATTTTTTAAAAGACCAAGTCTTAAACGAAATTAGAAACATATCACTCTTACCCGCTAGTTTAGGAACTGAAGGTATTAGTCTTAATTCACTAATAGGCACTTATAATACCTTAATTTTAGAACGCGATAATCTCAATATTAGTGGTGGTAGGAATAATCCTAATAATATACGTTTGGAATCGCTGTTGTCTGAATCTAAAAAGAATCTTATCAACTCTTTGGACTTAACCAAGAGTCAGCTAAAAATGGTACTTGGTACATTACGTGAGCGCGACAAAACCGTTAACCAAGAATTAGCCCAGATACCAGAAAAAGAACGTTTATTTCGAGATATTGAACGCCAGCAACAAATAAAGGAAACGTTGTATCTGTTTTTATTTCAAAAGCGTGAAGAAGCTGCCATTAATTTAGCCATTACAGAACCTTCTATTAAAATTATTGAACAGCCTTTATCTAGTGAAATTGTAGCGGGTTTAAATACTCATAATGCGATTCCTGTTTCTGTTGTTATTGGATTATTAATCCCATTTGGTTTCTTGTATGTTCGGTTTCTTTTAGACACGAAAATTCATAATAAGGCGCATATTACCCATGCGTGTCCAGACATACCCATTATTGGAGAAATACCATTGCGTAAACAGAATAACGAATTAATTTTTACAGACCCTAACGATCATTCTCCTGCAGCCGAAGCTTTCAGGATTTTAGGTTCCAATGTCAATTTTATGAGCCCTGTAAAGGATAATTCCGAAGCACGCGTTATTCTGGCGACATCTACTATTAAAGGAGAAGGGAAAACCTATGTTAGTGTGAACCTATCATTAGCACTATCCAGCTTAAATAAACGTGTCTTACTAATAGGTGCCGATTTGCGTAATCCGCAGATTCATACCATTATTAAAGCCCGCAAAGACCTACACGGGCTTTCTAATTATTTGCATGATACTGATATTAACTGGAAAGATTTGTTAATTACAGGTTTTGAAAGACATCATAACCATCATATTTTGTTATCTGGAAGTATTCCTCCAAATCCAGCACATTTATTAACAAATGGCCGATTTGAACACCTTATACAGGAGGCTAAAAAGGAATTTGATTACATCATAATAGATTCAGCTCCTACCATTTTAGTTACAGATACCATGATTGTGTCTAGTTTTGTAGATACAACCGTTTATGTTGTTCGTGCTAATTTTACAGAGAAAAACTTATTGAATTACTCTAAAGAATTATTTGAAACTGGTAAACTTAACAATATGGCTTATGTTTTAAATGGGTTTAATACCAGCGGATCTTACGGTTATGGTTATAACTACGGTTATAATTATGGCTATGGCAATACATCAACACCGTAATTTTACATTAATATTTAAAAAAAACAGCACATTAAAAGAAACAATTCCCGTTAAAAAAATATATTTTAATCGTTTTGTTTTATAATTAATTAACCTTTTACCAAACTTTAATAGCATGATTTCAAAACTAACCCGTTTTTTTGTTTTTATCTTTGTTTTTACGTTCTCTATCTCGAATGGTCAAAACAACACTTATTTTTCAATTTCTGCAGGAACTAATATTATTGACAACAGTAATGGTAACGAAGTACCCTGGGATATTGATCGCGCCGAATTTAAAACGCCTTTCTTTATAGAAGTTGAGCGTCGATTTAATAACCACATTGCCGTGTCTGTAATGGGAACAACCAATACCTTCCAGCTGGATAGATTGAATGCGGCTGGTGATGGTTTCGATACGAATTCCTATAATTTTTTGGCCTTTGATATTGCTGGAAAATTCTATTTTGACGACTATTTGTTTGACACAGATAACATTGATTTATATGCTGGACTGGGATTGGGGTATCATGATGTTGCTGAGGGTGATGCTCTCACGGCTAATTTGCATGTAGGCTTAAACTATTGGTTAACTGACCGGTTTGGGTTATCCTTTCAGGCCATTGGTAAGAAGGGTATAGGCGAAGAGATACTGTACGTTGGTAATTATTACCAGTATAATCTGGGTGCTTCTTACCGTTTTGCTAAAAAATCGGTTAAAAAGAAAGCCGATGTTGTACCGGAAATAAAATTGGTGCCAGATGCACCCGTAAAAGAAGAACCAGCCGTAATAGCCAATGTGCCAGTCAGTAAGCCGGCTTCTAAACCAACAGAAACTCCAGCCGTAGCGGTTTCTCAAGCTGATTTAGAACTGCAAACATTACAAGCCGAACTGGATGCTTTAGAACCTGTTTATTTTGATAAAAATTCATCGTTTATAGGAAATTCAGAGAAAACAAAACTAGATGCCATTATCGGTTTCTTATCTATCCATACTGATTTATACATAAAAATTGATAGTTATACCGATGACACCGGAACGGAGGCATATAATAATTGGCTTTCAGAACGTAGATTGGAGCGCGTAACCGCATATATGATTGCAGAGGGCATAAACCCAAAACGTTTAGATGGTACTTCTCATGGAATAGATTCTAAAAATTCTTGTAATGCAGAGCATACCAATTGTTCCGAAGATATTCACCAATTGCAAAGGCGTGTAGAATTTACTATTAGAGATTAGAGCTTTACAGTACAAACACACATACACACACTATAAAGGCAAGATTTTTTAATTTAAAAATCTTGCCTTTATTAGTTTAAGAATCCGTTTATAATCTTTCAGCGCTTCATAACGATAATTTTTGTTCAGAACAAAAATGGATATTCTACTGCTTATTAATTTGATATTATTTATTGTGTTTGCCATGTAGAAATTAAGTGCGTTTACGGTTTTGTGTTTTTTTGTAAGTTTAAAAACTGTAAACTTTATACCTAACTTTAAACCTAACTTTAAACCTAATTTCGGTTTTTCAATATCACAAAAATAGCTACTTACTTTACTTACAAAGAAGTAGCTATATTTGTTTTTTAGGCTATACGTGTACTTGTTAAATCTATTTAAAACCACATAGTCATATGCATGTCTAAAAGCCAATGAATTGAATGAGAATCCATGATCATTAATTTCAAAGTTTAACATGTTGTGTTCCATTATATGTTTTATTGCTGGCGTATTCATGCTGTTTGTATTCCGTTTCAGCTCTAAAATATGATCTGTAAACAAATATTTATCAGCTTTACTATGTAGTACGTCTCTATGTATTTCTACGGCTGCAATATTTAAATTTGTTGGAATGAGTCTCGTGTCATGGTGGTATTCAAAATATTTATCACCAAATGAGGTGTTTTTGTATTTATAATTATGATTTCGCAGTAATCGTGAAGCCGCTTCTACCTGATCTTTAGATACAAGTATATCTATATCTCCAACCATGCGTTCGGCTATATCCATATAAAAATTAGAAACTAATAGCGCAACACCTTTTAGGAACACATGGTTTATGTGATGTGTTTTTAAAAGTGTACTAATTTTTTCCGCTTCTTTTAGTATGGTTTTATTCCGGTTTCTATTGATTGCCGTCATATCCTCAAGATACGTTTCTAATTCTTGGGGTAAAACATACAGTAGTTGTTTTTGTTGCAGCCTGCAATATATAGCCGGTAATACTAAATGCGCGCTGCCCACTTTTACCATTTGTTCCCACTGTTCTTCGTGAAAGCCTTTTAAGGTTGATTTTAAACGCTCTTTACTATAAGAAAAACTTAAAATATGAGCAATATGTTGAAGGGTAGATGCAGTGGTTGTTAACATGACGTGCGCAAATGGGTGTAAATATACTATAAAAATCCGTTTCTATTTTGATAACATCTGTATTCTCTACACACATTTTTCCTATTTTCAGTTGAAACATGCAGGCAAACTGACGTGTGTTCTCGATGTTCTCGATACACTCGTTTGCCGTTGCACTCTAAACTAGCACTCGAACTGACGGGTGTTTTCGATGTTCTCGATACCATTTGTTCGTACCTCACAAATCACTCGAACTGACGTTTTAAATTGAAGTAATAAAGTACTCGGTTCTCGATACCATTTGTTCGTGCCTTACAAATCACTTGGTTCTCGATACACTCGTTTGCCG
>DIAL01000037.1 GCA_002414705.1 Flavobacteriaceae bacterium UBA5079 | reverse complement strand
TTCATTTTGTTTCGCGGGCACTACAAGTCTCTATCGCCAAAGTGCATTTGATAATATTGGGCTAGGAGGCTCAATGATCATAGTTGGTCTTTATCTTATAGTTGCCATATTCATTAGAAAGTATATAAAATCTAACCCCAAAGATATTGAAAAATGGTTCGAAAAATAAACACATCACAAAAAATCGACAGAACAAATAACCGGTGGCTCCTAATAAGAGCATAAGGTATTCAAGGAGGAACAATGAAACCTTTTATTATTGGTGTAGTATCATTTATTCTAGGTTTGACAATCGCAGGTAGTCTTGGCTTTAAAATGTTCATCGGTCAAGCGCAAATGGGTATCTTAACTGAAATGAATGCGCACTCTGTTTCATTAGAGTTGATCTCTGAAAATAATGTTAGTGATTTAAAGCAATCTAATTGTTTTGTTTTAAAAGTTGGTTTAAGAAACTACACCCAGTTTTCAGATAGTATTTGGGCTATCGATAATGCTGGAGGCACTGCAGAAATGACCCAAGAGTTTTTAGCAAAAGTCAATGCTCAAGTTGAAAACAAGGAGCTGTGTAAAAACATCTAACAAGGAAGTAAACAAGGTCACATAATAGATGATTGCGTTCGTGCTTGGCACATTTGAGCCTAATTGTATTTCTCGCTTAGCATTGCGTTATGTGTTCTGCAGTATTTAGCATATAGACTGCTTTCTTTTTTTAAAAGGACTTTATGAATGAACTCAATTACGGATAATGAAATAATAACTATTGTAAACAAACACATTGGCTTTGCGATTTTTCTAATTGTTGTGCCAATTATTTTTATACTTTCAATTTCATATTTTTCGGATGATAACCAGTTAAGTAGTTTATTGCCGCTTATTTCACCTATATTGGCTGTTGGAGCATGTGCACATTTGATAAAATGTGTTCTAACGGAGCTAAATACAAAGTTAGCTTCAAACACATAACAAGTTAACGTATGGACACGTTAAAGTTGGCTACTGCTTAGTGTTTTAACCGACTACATTTTATCCCTTAACCGGGCGTTATAAAAATTAAGGATCGTTGTGAGAATATTTATCGTTTTACTATTATGTACTTTTTCATTCATTGTTATTGCGAGTAAAAAAGCCGTGACCGAAGAAGGTGATTTGGTCATACTAAATAATGATGGAACATGGACTTATGAGGACGGAAAAGCTTTTGATGATATTGAGCTCCCAATTAATCCCAAAACTTTTGAAAAACACATTAAATCCAATTTTACTTTAAAACGTACCAAAACTAATTCTTCTTTTTCTATAAATCCCAAGAAATGGAAATTCAAAAAAAATAAAAACGGTCACGAATCAGCAGAGTACACATTTGAATTAAAGAATGGTGACTTATATGCCATGGCTATTTCTGAAGAAATAGAAATGGATGTTGAAGAATTAGCAAAAACAGCTCTTGAGAACGCAAAAGGAGTTGCTCCAGATACGAAAGTGATAAAAAAAGAGTATCGAACTGTAAATGGTAATAAAGTTATCTATATGGAAATGGTTGGAACTATCCAAAGTATAAAATTTAAATACCTTGGTTACTACTTCTCAAACGCTTCGGGTTCAACTCAATATTTAACGTATACCGGTACAAACTTAGAAGCTAAATATAAAACAGAGATAAATAATTTTTTGAATGGGTTTTCTGTCATTCAATAAACTTGTATAACAAATAATTTAACAGGGTGTTAGGCATCTGAAAGGAGTTAGAGTCATGTTTATTTTTTTATACAATCTAGATTGGCTTAGGAAATAAGCAAGGACACGTAAATAAATTGAAATTCACGCGAGTAAAGGATTGCAAATGCTCATATTCAGTAGCATATACTTAACTGCCGTTAGATATGTATCTAAAGCTTCCCGAGCAGGGATAAAATTAACCAAAAACAAGGATGAACTTACAATGCATTTAAACACTTCAAATATTAACAAACCGACCGCCGCTTATATCTTCGCTACATGGGGTGTATTAGCTATTGGTGTTCTAGGTTATTTATTAGGTCTATGGAACGCTACTTTAGAACTTAATGAAAAAGGTTTTTACTTTGCTGTATTTTTATTAGCAATGTTTTCCGCTGTTACACTTCAAAAAACAATAAGAGATAAAGAAGAGGGAATACCGGTTACAGGCGTTTTCACAGGTATGTGTTGGGTTGCTTTTTTCTCATCCATTGCTTTATTAGTTATTGGTCTTTTTAATGCTGAGATGCTCCTCAGCGAAACAGGATTTTACGGTATGTCTTTTGTTTTATCATTATTTGCAATTATTACAGCTCAAAAAAACATTCGTGATTTAACCAATGAACACGGCATAACTGATCCATCAGCATTCCCTAAATCATCACAAGCCTTGGATGCAGCCTTAGATGTTACAGAAACAATAGGTTAAGTACTTGTCTATAAATAACAATAGTTTAAAACTGAACTGTTAACAGTTTTTTGGTTAGCTTCGCTATTTTAGCTAACAATTTTTTGCATCTGATTTGAGCGTTATATGCATGTAAATTTTGACTACAGCTGATATAAGGTAAATTATGAGAACCGGACTGGTGTATGTTAAGTTATTTATTTTTAGTGTTTTTTCTTTTGTTTTGGCCGGAGAGCTTAATGCGAAAGAAAGCGAGCGAACTGCTTTAGA
>DIAL01000015.1 GCA_002414705.1 Flavobacteriaceae bacterium UBA5079 | reverse complement strand
CATAATACTTATATTTGAAAAAGGCAAGGGCTCATAAAATTTATTTAATGCCAATAAACTGTCTGAAATCATAAATAAAATAGCGCCAATACATACGAGAATGTAACTTTCATTTGGCACGTTTCCTTTCCGTAAATAAGCGGTTGAAGCCATAGTTAAAATAACAATCATGTACACAATTACAGGTATTAGCATGTCGCCCAAATTGTTCTTCAAAAGGTAAAAAAGTAGCCCGCCATAAACGAGTAAAATGAAGGAAAAAATGTATGGTTTTTTATCCGTGTTTCTTCGCTTTAAAAACACGAAAATATAGAGAATATGAGCTGTTAAAAAAGCGACTAATCCAAGCGTAAAAAAGTGTTCAGATTTGTTTACAAACATGAGTAAAATATCACCCAATAATGAGAAGGCTAAAGCACCAAAAGTAAGCCGTTTTATCTTGGTTGGAATGGATGAATTTTGTTTCCAATAAAATAATATTAAGGATATGACAAGAGCTGGTTTTGCAAAATAGTGTAGAAGTGGATAATGTGTTCCAGTTAAAATTTCTACAATTAGTATAAAACAAAATATGACGATAAATGATTTTTCAAGTTTGTTTAGTTTCATAGTTTGGTATTGAAAAGAATATAGTTCTCATTAGCTTTAGTTGACTAAAATAGTATTTAATATTCAGTATTGATTGCAATTTACATTTCAGTCATGAAAAATTACAGTTGAGTAGGTATCTTTTTTGAGAGTTCTGACATAGCTTAATATTTGTTGTATCATAAAATGTAATACAACCGCTATGAAAACCTTATACATCATTATTTTATCTTTAGTATCCTTTTCTGTTTTTTCGCAAGTAGAGGTGTCTGGCAATGTTTTAGATGCTAAAAATAATGCTATTGAAGGTGCTAACGTATATATAGAAGGCAGCTATGATGGTACAACTTCTAGTGCATCAGGCAAATTTCAATTTCAAACTACAGAAACTGGAATGCAAACATTAATTGTGTCTTTCCTTTCTTATGAAACTTATAAAATAGAAGCAGATGTTTCCAAATTATCCAGTATTACAGTAAAATTACGTGAAGATATAAATGCTTTAGATACGGTTGTTATTTCAGCGGGTACTTTTGAAGCTGGAGACGAAAGTAAAGTATCTGTTTTAAAACCTTTGGACGTTGTAACCACAGCAAGTGCATTAGGCGATTTTGTTGGTGCTTTGCAAACATTACCTGGAACATCAACTGTAGCAGAGGATGGTAGATTGTTTGTACGTGGAGGCGATGCTAACGAAACCCAGATATTTATTGATGGTATTCGTGTGTTTACACCTTATGCACCAACGACTAATAATATTCCTACACGTGGCAGATATTCGCCTTTTCTGTTTGATGGAATTACGTTTTCAACAGGTGGTTATTCTGCCGAATATGGTCAGGCCCTTTCAAGTGTGCTCATTTTAAACACTATAAATGAACCAGATCAAGAAAAAACTGATATTGGAATCATGAGCGTTGGAGGTTCTTTAGGACATACTAAAAAATGGGCAAAAAACTCCTTAAGTGTTAATGGCTCTTATATTAATTTGGCTCCTTATGTAGCTTTATTTCCTGACCGGAATGATTGGGAAAAACCTTTTAATGGTGGTTCTGGTGAGGCCGTTCTCAGACACCAATTTCGTACAGGAATGCTTAAATTATATAGTGCTTTTGAATCTGGTGGTTTCGCGCTAACACAAGAAGATATTAATGTTTCGGAAGGTGTTTATTTTAAATTAAAAAATAATAACCTCTATTTTAATGGTTCTTATCGTGGTATGCTTTCTGATAATTGGTCTGTTTTTGGAGGATTAAGCTACACGTATTCTAATAATGACATGAAAATTATTTCAAATGAAATTACCGATATTGAAAACTCTATCCACGCAAAATTTAAATTAAAAAGGCGTTTTAGCAGCCGTTTTAAGCTCCTGTTTGGTGCTGAATATTTTACAACAGATTTCAATGAGAAATTTGAAAGCCCAATAATAGATAAGTTATTCTATGGATTTAAAAATAATATTTCAGCAGCATTTACTGAAGCAGATGTTATTTTTTCAAAAAAATTAGCGTTAAAAGGAGGTTTAAGGTTGGAGTATAGTGAGTTATTTAGTGAAGTTACGTTTTCGCCTAGAGTGTCTTTGGCTTATAAAACATCCCAAAACAGTCAAATATCTTTGGCTTATGGCAATTTTTACCAGAATCCTGATAGTGCTGTTTTAAAGTTTGAACAAGATTTGCAGGCTCAAAAAACCACGCATTATATCGTTAATTATCAATTAAATCGGGATGGGCAAATTTTTAGAGCAGAAGCGTTTTATAAAGATTATAAATACTTGATTAAATATGATACAGAATTTGCTAGTTTTAATAGTGATTATAGCAATCAAGGTTTTGCTTATGCCAAAGGAATTGATTTATTTTGGCGTGATAATAAAAGTATAAAAAACATTGATTACTGGGTTAGTTATAGTTTTTTAGATAGCAAACGTGATTATCTAAACTACCCACAATCTGCAACACCAAATTTTGCCAATACACATAACCTATCTGTTGTAGGTAAATACTGGGTGGAAGATTGGAAAAGTCAGATTGGCTTAAGTTACAATTATGCCTCAGGACGTAGTTACACAGATCCCAATTTAGGAGGATTTTTAAATCAGAAAACAAAAAGTTTTAATAGTTTAAGTCTAAATTGGGCTTATTTAGTAACACCACAGAAAATATTATATGTGTCTGTTAATAATGCTTTAGGGACTAAAAATATTAACGGTTACCAATTTGCAAACGCACCTGATGTTAATGGAAATTTTGCGAGTCGTGCATTAAAACCAGCAGCAGATCAGTTTTTCTTTATTGGCTTTTTCTGGACAATTAGTGAAAAAGGAACGGACAATCAATTGAATAATTTGTAATCTAAACATTTTAACTATTTGATAAGCAGTATAAAACATGATTTTCGTCATAGTTTTATGCGTGTAATTTGAGTAAATTAATTCTAGTTAAACTCTGGAAATTATGGAACTCAAAAAAAATCCGAATTTAGAAATAGGTCGAAATAGCGCTATTTATTTTGCTATAGGTCTTAATATCATGCTATTTTTTACCTGGCGTGGATTAGAATACCGATCGTATAACCAACAAGAAATAAATCAAGAACTCTTGGTTTTTATGGATGATATTGAAGAAGATATTCCTATAACAAATCTAGAAGCAACTCCACCACCACCTCCTGCAGCAGCAGCAACTCCTGAAATAATTACCATTGTTGAAGATACAGAAGAAATTGAAGAAACTGTTATAGAAAGTTCAGAATCTGGTCAGGAAGATCGTATTGAAGAACGAGAAATAGCAATAGATGAAGTAACTGTAGAAGACGTTGAAGAAGACCTCTCTGTACCTTTTTCAGTTGTGGAAAACGTTCCAATTTTTCCAGGTTGCACAGGAAAAAATAATCTGGAGCTCACCAATTGTTTCAATGCCAAAATTAACGAGCATATTCGAAAACATTTTAAATATCCAGAATCTGCTTTAGATTTGGGAGTTCATGGAAAAGTTTTTGTTATGTTTATAATTGATTCTCAGGGTCGTGTAAGTGGTATTAAATCTCGTGGTCCAGATTCAAAATTAGAACAAGAAGCTGAACGTATTATTGCTCTTTTACCAGTTATGCAACCCGGAAAACAGCGTGGAAAGCCAGTTAAGGTGCCTTATAGTATTCCTATAAATTTTCAAATTGAGTAGCCTTAATTGGTCAATTTTAAATATCTATTACCGCATGAAATAATTACAACATTGTTTCATGCGGTTTTTGTTTTTAATAGGTTTTATAAAGAAAGTGAGAATCCTAACAGTTCATCCATAAAAACTAACAGTTGGGTATCTTGGTTTTTGCCAAACGGTATTTCAGTAAGATATTTGTCCTATCAAATTAAAACAACCAATCTTATGAAATCATTTATAATTACTTTCATACTTTTATTAGGATTTGCAGCACAAGGGCAAACTAATTTCGAAAAAGGCATGGAAAAAGCCTTTTCTTTATGGCAATCTGGAAACATGAATGGTGCCGAACAACTTTTTGAACGTATGGTAGATGCCGAACCAAACCAATGGTTGCCAAGCTATTATATTGCGCAAATTAATAGTTTAAAAAGTTGGGAAGAAAAAGACATCAATGTTTTAACCATGCAATTAAATAAAGCTCAAAAACATATAGATAAGGCAAAAGCTATAGAACCTAATAATGCTGAAATTTTAGTCATGCAAGCGCATGTATATACCAATTGGGTAGCTTTTGATGGTGCAACCTATGGTATGAAATACAGTAATTTAATCATTGAACTTTATAAGCAGGCTTACAAGTTGGATCCAGAAAACCCAAGAGTCGTTTACAATAAAGCGGAATGGGATATGGGAACAGCCAAATTCTTCGGAAACGATACCAAACCGTACTGCCAAGATTTTGCTAAAGCCGTAGATCTTTTTGCTACCTTTAAACCAGTATCAGATTTTCATCCAAATTGGGGAAAAGAGCGCGCAGAACAAGTACTTGCAGACTGTAAATAAATATACTAAAAGTCACAACTCAAGAAGCTATGAATAGATTAATGAAAAATATAATACTCACCATTGGTATAGGTGTGCTAGTATTCCTAATAGGTAATGCATTATCTCGTGGTTTTGAGTTTGCGAGTTTTAATGATTTTCTTGTAAACTTCATGTTTTATCAGTTGTATGCTTTTATTCTGGGTTTTTCAAATATGTATTTCTTTGGATATTTAGGAGGCTTAAATTGGAAAGATGATGAAAGTATTAAACGTATAATTATAGGAATTTTTGGTTCAGTAATTATTACACTTTTTGGTCTGTTTATTTTACACATGTTTGAAGCCATGGCGTTGGATGGCAAAAGCTTTGAAACCTTTATTTCCAATGAATCTTACAGGAGTTATACTTTTGGTTTATGGATTACCATTACTATTGTAATTACATTTCATGCCGTATATTTTTTCAAGCAGAGTCAAGAAAAGAAGGTCAAAGAATCGCAAATAGTAGCGCAAACACAAACGGCAAAATTTGATGCGCTGAAGAATCAATTAGATCCTCATTTTCTATTTAATAGCTTGAATGTGTTGTCCAGTTTAATTGAAGAAAATCCTGATAATGCCCAACAATTTACAACATCCTTATCAAAAATATATCGCTATGTTTTAGAGCAGAAAAATAAAGATTTAGTATCTATTGATGATGAATTGGAGTTTGCAAGAACCTATATGCTTCTATTAAAAATGCGTTTTGAGGATAGTATTGTTTTTGATATTCCAAGTCAGGCTTCTAATCCAGAGAGCAAGGTTGTACCATTAGCACTTCAACTACTATTAGAAAATGCTGTAAAGCATAATATGGTAACATCTAGTAAACCTTTACATATTAAAATTTATGAGCATCAAGGTAATTTGGTGGTCGAAAATAATTTGCAAACCAAACAAGTGCTAAAAAAGGGTAGTGGTGTTGGTTTGAGTAATATTACGGAACGCTATTCATTACTAACTACAAAGAAAGTATTTATTAATCAACAAGAAACAGCATTTATGGTATCAATACCTATGCTAACAAATCAAATAACAATTATGGAACCACAACAAATTACAAACACAGAAGAAGCTTATTATCGTGCTAAAAAACAGGTAGAGGAAATTAAAGGTTTTTATGGGAATATTATTTCATATTGTTTAGTTATACCTTTTCTTATTTTTATTAACTACCGAACATCATGGGAATTTCAATGGTTTTGGTTTCCAATGTTAGGTTGGGGAATGGGTATTGTATTTCATGCTTTTGGTGTTTTTGGATATGGAAAAACATGGGAAGAACGTAAGATACAAGAAATTTTAAACAAGGAGAATAATCAAAAAAAATGGAACTAATGAGCAGTAATTTTAATTATGAAGCGCAAGATCGCGTCGAACGTGCGAAAGCAGAAGTAAAAAAATTAAAAGGTTTTTATTCCCATTTATTGGTGTATGTTGTTATAAATTTAATGATTGTTGTTGTTAATATCCAAGCGCTGGAACCTGGTGAAAGTTATTTTCAATTTGAGAATTTTTTCACCTTAACATTTTGGGGATTTGGATTACTGGTTCATGGTTTGTCTGTTTTTTTACCAAACTGGGTGTTAGGAAAAAACTGGGAAGAGCGTAAAATAAAAAAAATTATGGAGCAGGATAAATACCGTTCTAAATAAAATACATGTATATATTTAAAGATGTATTCATTAATAATTAATCAAAATACAAAAAAGCATGAAATCAGATACTCAATATAATTATTTAAGGTTACAAGCAGCTAACAAAGTCAAAAGACTGAAAGGGTTTTACTTTCATCTATTTTTGTATTTAATTGTAAATTTGGCGTGGTTTCTTTTCTTATTATTATCAAACCATTTGTCAAGCTATTATGAATATGGATTTTGGGGAATGGGATATGGTCATGTATCTACAGCAGTTATTTGGGGAGTTGTTTTAATTGTTCATTATTTACTTATTTCAGTTATGAAACTATCATTTTCAAAAAAATGGGAAGAACGAAAAATTCAAGAGTTGCTTGGAGAGGAGAAGCAATATTGGGAATAGTATTTTAGACAATAACGAATTAAAAAATATAAAAATGAATGTCATTATTATAGAGGACGAAAAACCATCAGCAAGACGCTTACAACGCATGCTAGATAAATTAGGAATACAGGCGAATACTTTGTTGCATTCAGTTGAAGAATCTGTTCTTTGGTTTCAAAATAATCCGCATCCAGATCTTATTTTTCTAGATATTCAGTTGAGTGATGGACTTTCATTTGAAATTTTTGATGTTGTAAAAGTCAAATCAGCCATCATATTTACAACAGCTTATGATGCGTATGCACTTCAAGCGTTTAAATTAAATAGTATTGATTATTTGCTGAAACCAATAGATACAGAAGAATTGGCTAAAGCATTAGAGAAATTTAAAGAACATCAATTTAAAGAACAACAGGTGGCTTTAGATTTTAATGCTATTAAAAATTTACTGGTTACGGCTACAGATCCAGACTACAAAAAACGATTTTCTGTTAAGGTGGGTCAGCATTTAAAGCTTTTTGCCATTGAAGAAATTGAATGTTTTTATAGCGAAAATAAAGGCACATACTTGCATACTAATCAAGGTAGAAGTTATTTATTAGATACTACTTTAGAGCAATTAGATAACGAGTTAAATCCGAAAATGTTTTTTAGAATAAGCAGGAAATTTTATGTCAATATACATGCTATTAAGGATATGGTCAGTTATACAAATTCCCGTTTAGAAATAAAACTTAATAATTTTAATGAACAAGAAGTTATCGTTGCCAGAGAACGCGTTAAGGATTTTAAAAACTGGATAGAATAATGATGTAATTACTTTGTTTTGAGTAATTAGTTTGATATTTTTTTAAGATTTTTTTATTCCTCAACCCGATTATCATCAAAAGCAGATGGTAGTAATTTGGGTATAAACTTTATAACTATTGGCAGTAATAAAGCGCCTCCTGGTAGTAGAAATATAGCTAAACTTGGTATGGATTTAAAAACATCTAATAATTGATTGTTTACCCGTTTTTGTTCCTCGTCATTTAATTCTCTAACAGTAGATTGGCTCAAAAGTTTCATTAAATCTTTACTTTCCCGAAGTTCTTTTAGTAACCGTTTGCTGTTTCTGGAAATCAGTTTGTTTACCATTTCACTAGAATTATTGTAAAACGTTTTTACAACATTCTTAGAGCTTAATAGCGCAATCTTATCTTTATGTGTTTCGTAAAAAACATTAATAGCTTTGGTAGCTTCATTGGTGTTTACGGCTTCCAATTGTAAATCTGCAGATAATTTATTTAAAAAATCATACTCTTTTTTATCAATAAAGGAATCTCCCCAAGCAGCCATACAAGCAATATCTAATAAGTAATACTTTTCCAAGGATTCTGAAATAAGCGAAATAGCTTCATCATAATCCATTTTCTTGGTGTCATGATATCTTCGTGATTGTTCAAATAAATTAATTAAACTCCGATCATAATCACTTTTCAGAATTTTCGAATTTAAAGTCTGAATAACAACTGTTTCAATAGCCGATTCCAGATTTTGAAGATAGATTTCTGAAATACTTTCTGTTGTTAAATAGGTTTTATAAGCCAATATGTCTGTAAACAACAACGCGTTTGTAATAAAGTAGTTAAAACTTCTTTCAAAAATGTTATCATCAATCTGAACCCGTTTATGAATTATCTTTTCAAGCGTAAATACATTTTTATTTCCTCCTAATAATTCTGAAAAAAACGAGGTCTTGTAGGCATTTATATGCGTGTAAAAATCAATAATACTATCAACAAAATTAGTGTTTGTGTCTGATGTACTATGAATATAATTAAACGCTATAATTAAATTTACTTTACAAATCTCTTCGCTTGTAAAATCAGGATTAGAAACATACTTATTAAAAACCGTCACATTACTTCCGTATATAAATCCGTTTAGCCTAAGTTCTCTGTAAAACGTATTTGTAGTCATTGTAGAAAGATTTTTGCTAAAATTTTCTACAAGTAATAATTTATTTATCCAGCCATTTGCTGATGGATTCATGTTTTTTAGTTTAAGGGTGTAAAGATAAATTATTAATCTAAAAAGTTTCTAAAAAAT
>DIAL01000052.1:3354-5342 GCA_002414705.1 Flavobacteriaceae bacterium UBA5079 | reverse complement strand
ATTAAATAACTTTAATACAGGTTTACCTTTAGAGTCAGACAATAAAGTTCTATACACACGTTCATTGTTAAATGAATTAGCATAGTTCTTTACACCAGCACTGCCTATTGTCATAGTAGCACCACCAAATATATTAGTTGACCACGTACCTGTATTAGCTAAAAGACTTAATAACTGATATTGAGCTTCTAATCTACCCAGATTGTGTATCTTTCTACTAAAGTACTCTTTACGAGCTTGACCATCTTTAGGAACAGCTTGATTATTAAAGAAAGATATTTTCTTTCCTTTGCCTAATTTCTTTTGATATAATTTTTCTAATTGTTTTATTATTACAGCATCTGATGTCATATAATGCATATTCTTTTTATTAAGGTGCAATAATTGTTTCCCTTGAGAAGTTAACATTTTTTCACTATAAAAAGACTGAAATCCTAATGCATCTCTAGCATATAACCTTACATAATCTGTCCATACATCTTTATAATCTTTATAACGTAGAATTTCAGGTATAGAACCAGCTCTGCCTTTATATAAACTTTTAAAATACTTTTCTTCTTTTGTACTTGGTTTGTATTCAAAATTATTTACTAATAAATCAATTTCATTTTGAGCTTTTAGTTTTAAAATATTTTTAAAGTATCCAGAAATTAAATTATTTTGATAATCTATTATAGAATCAAAACTACGTTTATAAGGAGAATTACCCTGTGCAAGAAACGGACTTTCAAACATTTTATTTACACCAAGATTAGACTCTCCTTTTATAGGAGTAGAAGACGCTATATCTATTACATCATTTAAATTAAAAAATGGATTATTTTGTTCCATACGTCTTGCTAGTCTTAAAAACTCTGCTTCAGGTAATATTTTCTTTTGCCCTGCTAACCATTTTATCTGTTCTAATAATAACTTTTCGTTAGAATTTTTAAAAGAGTGATGCATAAACGTTTTATATTTACGTGGCATAAACATGTCAAACTTGTTTTTACTTCTATAATCTTCACGATATGCTTTTGCATCTTTTGGTTTATCATGTTCTAATGTTTTTTCTAACTTATACTCATAACGATAACGTAATACTCCTTCTACACCAACGTCTCTAATTAACTGTTTAGTTTGTTCACGAGCATCTATAACTTCACGTTCAAATGTTTTAAAATTAAATCTACCATTACGATCATATTTAATATATTTATTAACAGTTCCATAGTTAAAATCTTTATCTATACTAGACCAATTAAATCTTTTACTATTGCTCTTTGTAGTAATCCATTGATTTTCTTGTCTAATCCATAGATCTGTAATTTCATTATTAAATTTTTCAAACTTTACTCTATCTATTTTAGGATTAAGCTTTTCTAATGTTATTTCACCTTCTCTAAGTTTAAATATATTTTCCATATACAGTTTTTGTTCTGCTACAGACAACTGACTATGTATTTCTTCTAACTTAGAACGTTCTACATGAGAGGTATTTTTATATCGTTCTGATCCTGCTTCACTTTTTTTAGCAGCATTAGCAATAGAACCTACAGGAGCAACTGCTATTTTAATATTTCTTTTAACAAGACCTTTACTGGTTTGTACTGGAGCATTAATAATTGTATGGTAACTATTAAACATGCCCTTTGCTACCATTTTTTCATTTATAGTTTTAGGGTGTACGTACCAATTACTTAATTTAAAATCTAATTCTTTATTGGTATTCATGCTTTCTAAATATCTATTAACCATACGAATACCATTCATATCTAATGTAGTAGCATCTTTAGGTTTATTCATATTGTACGTAAAACCTTCGTACCATTGATTAAAATCTTTTTTCATTTCTGGATGCACATCAATTGCAGATTGAAACTTCTTTACTTCTATAATATCACTTTTAAATAAAGCTAATCCTTGTAAATTTTTATTACGAATAGCATCGTTTATTTTTGTTGTAAACTCTCTGCCTTCTGTAATAGTAGATTCATTTTTAACAGCTT
>DIAL01000052.1:0-3189 GCA_002414705.1 Flavobacteriaceae bacterium UBA5079 | reverse complement strand
CCATTTTCATAGCACGATCATAAATAGTATCCATGCGTTTATAAAATGTTTTTTTAACAGCCATAGGTATCATAGATGAACCATGAATTAGTTTACTGTATTGAGGTTGGTTTACACCTTTCTGTAATTCACGTATAGGACTTAACAACCAATAATTAAAATAATCTTGCAACATGCCTTCAGGTAATTTTTGAACAAGTTCTAATCGTGCTAATTCATTTTTAGTTTTTAATATTTTAGCATCTATATCATTATTAAGTACGTTGTCTCTTTCTTTCACATTAGAAAGCTTATCTGCTAATCTTTTTATTTCATAAGCTCGTTCTTTTATTTGAGGAATAAATTCAGAAACACTATTAACGTTTCTATTTTGTTTTGCAAACTCTGTTTGAACCTTAACATACTGATCTGCTAATAATTCTATAGTAGCATATTGACCTATCTCTTTACCAATAAAATCCAATCCTTCTTCAATCTTTTTTGTATCACCCTTAAACTTTTCTTTTATAACTTCAGGAGTTGCAAATGAAAGCTCTTTAGCAACTATTTTATAAAAATTTTGCAATTCTTTAGAAGTTACATTATTTCTTATTTCTACTTTACCTGCTACGTTTAAAAATAAAGGGCTATCACCACGTAAAATATTTTCATATAAAACTCTATGAGCACTTTGTAATTTTTCAAATTGATATGATTCTTTATCAAAACCTAATCGTTGCATTAGATATATTATTTTTGAATTTGTATTGTTAACTTTTTTATTATTTTTTTGTGCATTTATTAATGTAGTATTTATTTTATTAACTGCTTCTAGGGACTCAAATAAACTAGGAGCTTCACGTTTATTATCTTTAAATATTTTAGCATTAGGTTTTAAATGTTCACTAGCTTCTATTAATGCCTCAAGAGGAGTTCCTTTTATAGAATTAGTAAACTCTGTGTATTTATTCTTTTTTTCTCCTTTAACTTTAACTTTAAATATAGAATTAAATAATATATCTCTAAATTCATTATAAGATCTAAGGTTAGGATCTTTACTAGCATCAGCTGATACATTTACAGTTTTATAACCTAAATCTAAAAAATGTCTATGGCTATTTACCTTAGGATGAGGAGAATTTTTCTTTAATTCTACTGTAACATTTCCATAAGATACTTTACCACCATTGTTTTTTACATAATCATATATGTTTTGCATTTCAATTTTTGCTTTTAAACCAAACCCCAAACCTGCTTTACCTGTCGAAGAGTTTCTTGCAGCTTCAAAACGAAAACTAGGTGAAAACATCATAGCTTTATTATTATTATAATCCTCTATGCTTATCTTAGGAAGATTACCTTTATAAATATTGTTTAATTCAGTAGAATAATCAGGTAAATCTTTTAAATGTTTTCTTTCGTTAGATACTTTATCAAAATAATTTATAATATCTTTATTTATGTTCTGGAATATTTTGATGCTGTCTGCATCTTTGTCTGCTCCACCAAGATAAACGTTGTCTTTGTGATGGGTAAAGGAACCTGCTCCTCTTTGATTTGTAAAACCTCTGAATCGTAATTTACGAGTGCCAGACATAGAATCAGCTGGTGTACGAATAGCAAGCAAAGTAAAAACGTCATTCCATTCTGTTTTAGTTGGAGTTTTAAAACCTTTAGGCATGGCTTGTTTCCCAGTATACATATCCCAAATCTCGCCAAGAGTGTATCGTTTACCGAACAATACCACAGGCATTTCTCGAAAACCGTTATCAAGATAAATGTCTCCTTCTTTTATTCCTTTAAATTTTTGTTTTTTATATACTGGATCTATGTCAGCATAGTTTAACATCTCAGGTCTATACCCTTTTAACCAAGACTTACCAGCAGTTTCTATATAAGGGTTAGCCATACGCTTTGTTACGTATTTACGTAATGAATTAAAGTATTGGTTTTTATTAAAACTCATAGAATGTTTTGCTACAAACGTTCCTTCTAAAGCATTAGCCAATAACCTATTTACATCGTGGTATTCTCTAAATGCAGAGTCTGAATCAAATTCAAAAGATTCTACTTGAGTTTTGTCAAACTCACCTTTTAAATCAAGTTTCATCAACCTATCAGATATAAATTTTCCCATAGAAGAATCTGCTTTTGTAGACAAATGATTTGTTACAAAATCAAAAGGTAACTCTTCTATTTTAATATTTTGTTCAGAATAATCTTTTACAAATTGTTTTAAATCTTTTGATTTATTATAATTATTAATTAATTCAATGCTTTTATTTGTTCCATTTAACGAAGGCATTAAAACGTTTTTTATATAAGAATCAGAAAAACCTTTTGCTTGCATTTCATTAGCTTGACTCCAAAACTGCATTGGTAAACTTGTTCCCTTAACATCTTTAAATGTATTTTCATATGTACCAGAACTAATTTGCAATGTATCAATAGGAACTTCTATAGTATTAAGTTTATCAACAGAATACTTACCATTTTCGTAAGTTAAATTAGATACCTCGTTAGAACCTCGTAGCTTTGCAGAACTTTCAGACATAACAACATGTATATTATTAGCCATCATCCATTTATTTAAATTAGGAAATGCTTCTTGTCCATTAGACTTTGTAGCCAAAAACCCTTTGTTTGTTTTAGCTCCAATAACTGGTTTAAAATGTCCTGTAACTTTAACATCTCTACCCATAGCATTTAACACTGCATCTGTAACATCAGAACGATACTCCATTAATCCATCTACATCAGAATTACCATTAGTATTTTTATCTTTTACAATTAATACATTTAACTTCTTACCATCAATCATCCCTTCTACATTTTTAAAACTGGATGCAACCATAGGAGTCATCCGATTCCCCATTAGAGTAATTCTTTTGTTTAAATCAGAAACACTTTTGCCATAATTAAGGTTTGGATCAAGCATAACATAAGCTTGTTCTATAGGTAGGTTATTCATTTCTGCTAAATTTACTACATTAGAAATCCATTTACGTTCATGTAAACGTTCTACTTCTGGAGTGTCACCTAATAATTCTTTTTCTTTTACTAAAGATCGTTTATACGTTAATTCTAAGTCAGATCTTGATATAAAATTATATGTTTCATTACTTAATATACTAAATACTTCGTCTATAGTTTTACTACCATCTCTAAACTTACTAGTCATTACAAAATCTTTAGTAAAAGAAAAAGAAT
>DIAL01000003.1:4842-7869 GCA_002414705.1 Flavobacteriaceae bacterium UBA5079 | reverse complement strand
GCAGATTATCTTTTAGAAAATATTTTAGGTGGAGCAAGTGGTGCTTATCCAGACATTAAAGATGCTAGAGTAAATTTTTATAAAAATCATATAAGAAAAATAATAGAGAAGTTTCCATCATTAAAAATATACACACCCACAGAATACAAAGAGTATTTGGTTAAAATTAAGACCAATAAGACAATGGGGCTTGGATCGCTAAAAAATACCACCAAAAGAACCCGTAAATCCTAACAACTAAATAATAAGTATCCCTATATCATCAAAGGAAAATTTGCTCAAACCTAAGAATGTTTGATTTTAAATTTAATAAAGCGTTCTACAAAGAAGCTGAACTATTAAAGATTGTTCCAGTTCCTAGATCTACATTTTACTCATGGCAGTGTGAATGGATTTCTAAAGGGAATGATCCAAAACTAATGGGCAAGATTTTAGTTAAAGGTACTTCAACTGTTTTTTGGGACGGGGCAATTTACTTAAATTGGCTTTATGAAAATAAATTCAACATGGAAACTAAATATACTTATGAGGCAGAGGATAAGAAAAAAGCTGTGCTTGTAATCACTAAACTAACACAACAACAGAAAGAGTAATTATTACTATGAAGAAAAAACTAACAATAGACCTAAGTAGAATGAGTAAGGGTTGGAATGGAATAACAAAAAACCATTATGACTACTGCATATATGCAGACCCAAAAAGTGATGAGATGTACGAGATACAACTTATTAAACTTAATTTTCCTTCTACCAAGGCCTCAATTAAGGAAATGATAAATGAAAAAAGGCTCACACAATAATATCGAGGAAAAAATGTCTGGTGGCGGGAGTAATTCCCGTTCACTGGATATGGAACAATTTATAAAAATGGCAGACAAAGAAAAAATAGAATTCTCAATAGAAAACGATTTGTTCGAAGCATTGGAGCAGAAGTGGCTAGATGAAAGAGAACCTGGTGAAGCTTTTGATAATTGGCTCAACCGAACACCAGTCGAAGCACTTAGACGTATAGAGCTTAAATCGGGTGGGAAAGTTATCGACTTTGCTGAATATGCAAAAATGAAAGATCCCGAAGTAAAAGAAATAAATTTAGCAGCAGCTTTTGAAGAAGGAAGAACAGTTTCATCTTTATCAGAAAAAGACAAAGCCATGGTGCGTAAATTATTAAAAATGAGTGGCATTGGAGGAAAAGAATAATGAACAATGAAAAAAAGATGGCAGAAGAACAAATGATTAAGGTTGCTCGTCAACCTGATAGCCGGGGAGTATTTCAAAAGGCAGCAAAGGAACAAGAAAAACAATATCAAAAAAGTTTAAAACCTTTGATCTCAGAGAAGCATTTAAGAGAAACATTAAATAAATATGAGGATGCAAATATCCCCGATCCTAAAGCTGTAACATTTGATCCAACTACACGGATATTTACAAACGAAGATAGAACAGTTGCTTTTAAAAGTTATGATGATGCAGATAAACACAACAGATCTATAGGAGTAAAAAAGGAACCATCATATCCAGGAGCTTCACCACAACAATTTGGGAAATTAGCTGAGCGATTAGAGCGTAATAGACAGCAACAAGGGAAGCCAACAAGTGTTGATGAGTTTGAAAAAGGATTTAATAAAGTTAAAAAACCAATAAAAAAATCCACACCAATAAAACAATCCACACCAATAAAGATAGATATACCCAGAGTTAATATTCCTGATCCTATTGTAACAGATCCACAGCAAGAGTTGCGGGCACAGAGATTTAATAGAATGGTTGAAGATTCACAAAGAGAAAAGGTGCGTGAACAGTCATCAGGGCTTGCCGGTCTTATTGGAAAGAAATTTATATAAACCAATGACAAATAGAAACACTAAATATAAATCTATATCGGTCAACACCTACTGCTACAGCTCGTTGGAAAGAGTCAGAGATGATATTCAAAAACAAAGAGATCAGTCTGGGGATTGGACAACACAGTTAGCAGCTTGCACCATACCAAATGCTATAGAAATAATGGCAGATCAATATTTACTGGCGAGGGAAATATTGCATGATTAGCAGCAAGTGGCACAATATATCAATAAAAACAGAGAGCTTTAAGCAGCTTCAGGAAATTCAGAAAGCAATACCAATTAGAGCAAGCATACCACAAACAATTGAATGGCTAATTTTAGTCGGGGCAAAACAAATTAATCTAACCAAAAGTGAAACTAATGAAAACAGCAGAAAAGAACGCAAGAATATATAAAACCAGGTTCAATGGATCGGATCAATTCTATTTGGCAGATCCAAATAAAGTAACGATCAAAAAAAATGGTGGCAAAAGATGGGGAGTTCTAAAAGAATTTTCCTTGAGCCTTGAGCCTAGTTTAGAAGCACATTTGAATGGTATTGCATTAACAGATGGTTATGGAGATACTGGGATTAAAGGTGTTGTTCTTCCACCAATAAGAAAATCAGACAATAAATGTATTTGGGCTGCAATAGATATAGATGGAGAAGTTTATAACAACGATGATATTAAAATTGACCTACTTAAAAAGGTACAGGAATTAAAATTACCACTCGTACCATGCTTCTCAAAATCAAAAGGATTACATCTATATATATTTTTTAGTGAGTGGACAGATGCTCAGTTAGTAATAGATATTCTACACACTTACCTACACAAGTTAGGGCTACCACAAGATACTGAATGTTTTCCAAAGCAAGCTAAACTCGGGCCCAAGGATACGGGTAATGGAATAATGCTGCCTTTTATGAAAGGTGTAGGTAATGATTTTATAAAGTCATTCAATGAAAAAAAAATTATTACTGGAGACCTATTTGAGTTTGAATTAGCTACCGGTCTTAATGAAATAGATGCTGCTAGTATAAAAATTGAGCTACCAAAACCAAAAGCAAAAACTGATGCTGCTATTGATCTAGATGACGGTGGACTGACTAAATTACAAATTCTAAGTAGATTAAAAACAAAAACTATAGAACAACACCCATCAATGGGAGGCAAATACCACAGTTGGATCCAGGTTGTTAT
>DIAL01000003.1:3396-4739 GCA_002414705.1 Flavobacteriaceae bacterium UBA5079 | reverse complement strand
CACAGTTGGATCCAGGTTGTTATAGCAAAAGCAATTAAACAAGGTTACGGAGATAATGAAATCTTGGAACTCATTAAGCAAGTACACGAAGATGGTAGAGGCATTGGTTATAATTGGCCGGAGAGTTATCAGAAACAAATTAATTATGCTAGAGGAGACACACGACTTAATAAAAAGAACCCGGGTGAAACAAAGATCTTAGAAGGTAAAAGTTTTGAAAACGCTGTTGCCTATGAGGCAATAGAGAAGTCATATTGTTATATTATGGGTAACGACATGTATAATAGGTTTGGAACAAATAATTTTTACCAAGACAAGCAAATAAATAACTTTCATAAGCATGAAGTATTCATAAAAAATGGATCGTTAAGTAATAAACTTTTATCTAGTGCAAGCTTTGCTAAAGCAGAAGCATTCATAACATGCCCACAATTTCCGCCAGGACTAATAAAAATAGACAAGGCAGGAGTAATCCCACTAATCGACAAAGGTGTGGTGCTAAATATATATATTCCAAACTACCTTCAACCAATCAAAGGAGATGTTAAGTTTATAATTGAATTCTTTATGTGGCTGATCGGGGAGGATAAATGGAAGATTATTGAACAATGGCTAGCTTATATGCTCCAACATCCTGGAGTAAAAATGAAATGGGCCGTTGTTCTTGTCTCCGCTATAGAAGGTGTGGGTAAAGGATTGCTTGCAAGAATTTGTTCAAGAATACTTGGTGATGCGAATGTCAATGAAAATGCCAATTACAAGCATTTAACTAATACACACAACACATTACTAATCGGTAAACAGCTTTTAGTATTGAATGAAGTTTCACTTGGAGATTTTAAGAGCAAGCAAGAGGGGACTAACACACTAAAGAATTTTGTTGGAGATGATATTTATTCCTGCAACATGAAGGGCAAACCAATGCTGACATTGCCTAACCTAACTAACTTTATGCTATTCTCAAATGATGAGAGAGTTTTAGGAGCACCACAAGGTGGGAGAAGATATTTTTTCTGTAATATAACCAAGAGTGAAGGAGAAATTATACAGAAATCAAATGCGGGATTTTTTGACAAAGCTTTTAATTTTGCGGATAGTGATGAAGGTGCTGCAGCATTACTTCATTATTTTAAGGAGGAAGTTAAGATCGTAGATAAGACAATATTCAAGAAGAGAGCACCCCAAACTGATGATCTTGAAATACTAATAGAGCAAAGTAAGCACCCACTGCAAAAGAAACTAGAATTTGATTTAGTAAGAACAGATGGCAAGAATAAAATATTTGATTATGCCTGGAGTGGACTAATAACATTTGATGAGCTGAATGAGAAATTAAACACCTC
>DIAL01000003.1:0-3219 GCA_002414705.1 Flavobacteriaceae bacterium UBA5079 | reverse complement strand
TGGAATAATGGAGATAGCACCAGGCAGATAGAAGTAAATGGATCAAGACAAAGATATTATATTTTAGATGACACTCGTTGCCCGCTTCCTGGCAAAAGTTACAAAGACCTGACACCAAAGGAACTAGAAAAAATCATCACTGACTACACTGGTATAAAGCTAGCCATAAGGAATGAGGAACCAAATTATCTTAAAGCAAAGTCAGAGATTGTGAGGCAGATCAAACTTTTAAAAGAATGGTTAGCGGATAAGAAAAAGAAGGTACCAACCTATACACACATAAAGAACAGAACAGCTGAGGAAGCTTATGAGGCTATTATAAAAAAGGAGATTGAATTAATTGAAGATTATCCAAAAAAAATCATAGCTAAAATTGTTGAGTATGATGCCACCATTAAACAACAAATCAGAAGTCCACAACAAATACTATATGATCGTATATACGGAACTGAGACCATTGGATCTAGGACAGATGATGAAGAGTTCGAAGAGCAGATGGGTTTTAATGAATAATAATTCCAGGCAAGCTAAAGGGCGATACCTTCAAAACATTGTTAAAGACAAAATTATAAAACTATTTAATCTAACCAATGCCGATATTAGAACAAGTAACACTGGGGAAAATGGTGAGGATGTTAAGTTGCTATCCCTTACAGCCAAACGGGCCTTCGCATACTCAGTGGAATGCAAGAATTCCGAGCAGCATTTGGGGCTATATAAAAACTTTAAGCAGGCAAAGAAGCATAATCACAGAGAACCATTATTAGTAATTAAAAAGAATAGAGAACCGGCACTAGCCATTATATCCCTGGACCATTTCTTTGATCTTATAGAAAAAGATGACTAATAGATGAAGCAATTGCAGCAGCTAAAAAAAAGTATTAGTATTCACTAATGAAATTAGATGCACCTAAAGCAATTATAATTGGATCAATAATCATAGCAGTAGGATTTTTCTTTAATAGTGCTTATGAAAGACAACTTTCATACAATAAGTGTGTGAGGATGATGGTTGAGAATCCTCGAGGAAGCGCAAAATATTCACAAAAATGGTGGATAGAAAAAGCCTGTGAGTGGAACGTTTATGTGATGAAGGGAAATTGGGATGAGCTTATTCCTAATATTAAAGAAAGATAGATTGTTCTAAAACATGCCCACATTTTCTAGATCCGCCTATACAAGAGCAATTAATTACCGTGAGCAGCAACTGAAAGAAAATATTCAGCCACGTATAAAAAAATACAACGATTATACTTATCAAAAACTTGCTGAGGAAGAGGGGACTATTAGAGGGAAAATGAAAGACATGTCCTCAGAAATTAAAACAATTGAATCTAATATCAAAGATGTAAAAAATATTTTGAGTAAATCTAGCTCATTACTTAGTGAAGCTAATGCACGAATAGGTAAAGAAGAGCAAGAGTCGAGAAATAGTATCGTAACAAGTGGTACATTACCATACCCTGAGGATCCTCGTAAAACAATTTTTAATGGAAGAAATATAATTTGCTTTATATTATCAGGATTTACTGCTGCCGCTTTTAGTCAAGATATTGCAGAGGGAATTGGTTTCATTCTTTTCATGCCAGCTTTTTTTTTTCTTTTTAAAGTAATTGCATATTGGGTTTTAAAAAATGATGATGCTCAAGTAAATAGAGAATATCTTACAAAAATTTATGAATACAACAATTCAATAAGGAAAAAATTTACACCTTCTCAGGATTATTTAAAATTTAAAAAAGTTGCAGAAGATATGAATCACTCAATCGCAAAGAATGAGATATATAAAAAAAAATACTACACTAAATTAAGCTCTGTTGAATTTGAAATTTTAGTATTAAAAAAAATCTTACTTGAATTAAAAAGATTTAAGAAAAGAGCTAGTGAAAGAGAAAGAACTTCAAAAATTAATGCCTTTGAAATGAAAAATAGGAGTGGGGCTCAAAACATTAAAGAAAAGTTGTTAAAACCAATAAGAGGTAAATCTAATTGGAGCTGTCCATATTGTACAAATCTGTCAGATGTTAATTTAGCTGAAGCAGATCATATTCACCCAGTAAACAAAGGTGGTTTAACTACACTACAAAACATGGTTTTGATTTGTAAAAAATGTAATTCAAAGAAAACAAATTTATTGCTTCGTATATTTTGTAAAAAACAAAGTTATGATTATAATGGAGTTTGTGAACGATTAGAGAAACTTGGTAAAGATGTTTAAAATAACATGAAAAAAAAATATGACTTTGATGATTGGTTCAATCATACTGTAGATTACATAGGATATAATGTTGTAGCATTTTGGATAGGTTTAAAACCTCTTATTATTGCTGGTGTAGTTTTTGCTCTCATTACAGCAATCACTAAACATTATGGAATAGATATATTTGGTTGGTTACAATGACAGCAAGTGGAGTGATGATTTACATAGGAATTACTTTTATACCTTGGATAGGTTTATCATTTAGAATTTATGACATCTTAAAAGGAAACTATAGCCAAAAAGAAGATCCAAAAGTTTTAGCTTTATTAGGAGTTTGGGCGATAGGGTTTACTATTTTTTGGGTATCAACTGGCGGCTTTTCTGAAAGAGGTAGTATTAATTGCCAATACTGGTGGCAACTATGTTGAAAAAGATTTTAGGTATCATAGTTTTAGGCTTGCTTATAACATCAAACGCATATTCAGAGTATTTGATGACTTCCAAAATGAGAGGAACTGATTGGGGTTTTTTTGGATTTTCAGGTAAAAATGTTAGTGTAGATGTTGAGAAGATTGGTGGTGAATTCTACCCACTCTATTATGAAGATCGATCTATATTTATAGAAGAAGAGATAGTATCAGAATATGTCAGATTGGTTAATAGTGAGAATAAATTCTTTTGTAGAATACCTGTCAGACCAAGAAATTTTATATTAAGATTTATTCATACAATTTGGAGTTTTTTTAAAGACAAGGGTTATTACACAATCAAAGAAAATGGAGAGTATGAAAAAGTTAGAATTGATGAGTTAATTTTTGATTGTATTAAATTTGAAGATAACAAAATGGTGGAGCCAAAATGAACAAACCTTTATTATATTTCTCAATCTTAATTATAGTTTTAAATTCTCTATTCTTTCTAGTCGGGTTTACTAACAACATAGGTTTTGTTGGTGCAATAGCAGGTGGGTTAATGGCTATCGCTAGTGATACCGTCATTATTTTTATGGCAATAATAAT
>DIAL01000067.1:107209-107390 GCA_002414705.1 Flavobacteriaceae bacterium UBA5079 | reverse complement strand
CGTTGCTGTTACATTTCTGTATACTCGTGATGTTATAAACTGAACCTTATCATCAAATTCTTCTTTAACATAGGAATAATCTTCATTTTTAAACTGAATACGTCTACCAGCTTGCAACCCTTTATGGGCTTTGGTAGTCATCCCAGAATAAATCATGATAGAATTATTGGCATCATCATTA
>DIAL01000067.1:106693-106977 GCA_002414705.1 Flavobacteriaceae bacterium UBA5079 | reverse complement strand
GTTTTGCAATCCATTTGCTAAACCAAAAAGCACGGCGAACAATAAAATAGCAAAGGCTACCGTAAAACCAGAAAGCAAACTCCGCGTTCTGTTTTTATTGATACTTTGAAATATTTCACGCCAAAGGTCTAAATCAAACATACTGCTCGGCTCTAACTTGTTCTACAAAAATATCTTCAATAATAACACCATCTTTTAGGCGTACTATGCGTTTACACATGTTGGCAATATCTTCTTCATGCGTTACCATTAGTATGGTTTTTCCTTCATCATTTAATTGTTGG
>DIAL01000067.1:105740-106496 GCA_002414705.1 Flavobacteriaceae bacterium UBA5079 | reverse complement strand
TCCTTCATCATTTAATTGTTGGATAAAAGCCATAATTTCATACGATGTTTTAGTATCTAATGCTCCTGTAGGCTCATCAGCCAATAATAATTTTGGATTTGCTGCTAATGCACGTGCAATAGCCACACGTTGTTTTTGACCACCAGATAATTCATTTGGTAAGTGATGTGCCCAATTGGCTAAACCCACTTTTTCTAAATGAAACATACCCAATTCTTGACGCTCTGCACGTTTCATACCTTGGTAATAAAGTGGTAATGCCACATTTTCGATAGCATTTTTATAATTAATAAGATTAAAAGACTGGAAAATAAATCCTAAAAATTTATTTCTATAAATAGCAGCTTTTTTCTCAGTTAAATTTTTAATAGGAACACCATCAAGAATATAATCGCCTTCATCCGCTTCATCAAGCATACCAATAATATTTAATAAAGTGGATTTTCCAGAACCTGATGATCCCATGATTGCAACCATTTCACCTTCATCTACGGAAAGATCAATACCTTTTAAAACATGTAAACTTGAATCGCCTATTGGATAGGATTTGTGCAGCTTGCTGATGTTTAACATAATTTACTTTATTGTTTTAATTCTATTCTACAAGTAAGACTTATAAAACACAAAAATGTTACAGCAAATGTAAATATATTTTATTCCTACACTTTTTAAGGCTTGTTAAACTTTTTATAAATAAATGAGTGTTAATAGGTTATTTTTCAAATTGAACCTCCAAATCTATTAATGGATTTGCAT
>DIAL01000067.1:104017-105652 GCA_002414705.1 Flavobacteriaceae bacterium UBA5079 | reverse complement strand
TAACTAGTTTTCCCAAAAGCTTTCCATGTCATTTTACGCTTTAAATGCGTCCATGGTTGTCCACGATAACTAGAGTATGTTAATGGTTCGTCATCATTCATAAGTCATAACTAAATTTGGTGTTGTGACATACATGGATCCTTTTGGTTTTTCAGGATTTGGGTTAATAGTTTCAATACCTACGAAAAAACCGGATTCTAAAAAAGGGATAAGGGTATCATCAAACAGAACTTTAATAGTCTGATTCTTATTTGCGGGTTTTAAGATACTATCGTAAAACGAAAGAGCATCTCCAGGTCCTTCTGAATATTTATTTTTTTGATAGAATTTAATTCGGAAATAAACAGGATGTATCTCATAAATATCTGATTCGCCTTTTTTGACATTAAAACTAACGGGCTTTATTTTTCCTTTTTTAGATGATACATTTTCAATGAACACACAACGCTCATAACCAATAGGAACAGACGATCTGTATTTGACTTTTTTTCGTTTAACACCTAACGTTTTTGCTGATGTATATTTTTTCTTCTTATAAATAAGTAGAACGTCATCCAGATTTGTATTTGCAGTAATTAAGTGAATATCTAACTCGTATTTAGTTTCTAAAAACCTATTTAAAGCTATTTTTTTGGACTGATAGCCTAACATGGAAATTAACAACGTATCATTAGAGTAATTTTTTATATCGAATGTATAATTCCCTAAACTATCTGTAGACGTGCCATAATTTGAATTTTGAACACTTAAATTAGCATAAGCAAGTGGGTTGTTTAAAAGACTATCTAAAATAGTTCCGTGAATTGATTGTGCCTTTAAAGCATAGACATTAAAAAACAAGAAATATGCGAAAAATAAAAAACGCATTTAGTTCTTTTTTGTCCTGAAATTTCTATAAATAAGAAAAGCAATACCACCAACTAGAATATAGGGAATAGCCATTAAGTAAACAATTCCGTCATTAATACCTTCGGCTTGAGCTTGTCCTTCTTCACTTTCTAAAACAGCACGACACATAGCACATTGTGCTTCCGCTGGCAATGCACAAAATAACATTAAAATACAGGTGAAGATAAGTGCTTTTTTCATGTTTAGAAATTAACGTGAATATTTTGGATATAGTCTTTTTTTCAGTTTATCTTATTCATTAAGCATAATAAGGCGAAATCATTATAAATACCACAACACCAGAAACGGCTACAAATAGCCACAATGGAAAAGTAATACGAGCAATTTTTTTATGACGCTCTATATTATTTGTTATGGCACGAACATAGGTTATCAATACAAAGGGAATAACAACTATGGACATGATAATATGCAAAATTAAAATAACATAATACACATATTTCATAAAACCTTCTCCTCCATATTTTGTAGAGTCACTAGTCATGTGGTAAGCAACATACATAACTAAAAATGCTACTGACAGCAAGATAGCTACCTTCATTAAATTTTCATGCAATTTTCGTTTCCCACTAGTAATAGCCCAAAAAGCGGTTACTAAAACAAAAGCTGTAATAGCGTTAGTAGTAGCATAAATAGGTGGTAAAAATGTTAATGGTTCTACATTTGGTATTTTTACTCCAAATAAAATAGCCACTACAATTGGAATAATAACGGATAAGATAATAA
>DIAL01000067.1:86080-103885 GCA_002414705.1 Flavobacteriaceae bacterium UBA5079 | reverse complement strand
TTCTGATTCATTATTCTTTTAATAATTTAGCAATATCTTGTTTTAACATACTGATTTCCTCTTTTTGACCATCTTCGTCTACCTTTTCGGCTTCGCTGATAATTCCAGAGTAGAAAATTTTAGGATTCCCAAAATCATCTTGTCTGGAACGGATAAAACCATTTTTATCTATTAAGGCGAAATTCCCTGAATGTTCAAATCCTGCTTCAACCGTTTCATCTTCACCCACAAAAATATTAAATCCAATATTTGCTAACTCAAAAATAGCATCTTGGTCTCCAGTTAGTAGATTCCAATTAGGGTTTGTAATACCATACTTTTCTGCATAAACTTTGAGTACTTCAGGCGTATCCACTTTTGGCATAATAGAAAATGAAGCAACTCCAAAATTCTCAAAATCTTTAAATTCATTTTGGATTTGTACTAAATTTTCATTCATTCTTGGGCAGATAGTTGGACAGGTTGTAAAAAAGAATTCAACAACATATACTTTTCCAAGATAATCTTGTTGTGTAATAGTTTTTCCATCTTGATTGGTAAAACTAAATTCAGGAACCTTTTTAGGCGTTCCGTTTATATTAATAAAAACAAGATCTGATTCTTCGGGTTTTGAAAAATCGGTTTTGGACACTTGTTGACTTCTATTATCGTTTCTTACGGTATCTTGATTGGTAATACGATCTATTATTTTGGGTACAAACCAAATTCCAAATACAAGAATAACAAAGGCAATACCTATGTATGAGTAGTTTGTTTTATTGCTCATTATTTACTGGTTTTAAATCGTTTGCACGACGTGTTTCCGTATCAAAATTTCCTTTACGTTTCTGGCGATATTCTGTAAAAAGAACGCGTAAATCTTCAGAACTCATTTTGTTTTTAATGACAGCTACTTGTATGCAGTTGTAGGCATCCAAACCATAAACCGGTTTACTATCCGCTTTTTCGTTATCGGTTCTATCATCTAAACGACCACGTTGCTTAAGTTCCGTATCAATAATAAACACATTATCTGTTGCTAGATTATCTGATAAACTAAAAGATGCTTTTAGGCTATTAAAGGTATTTTGTATAGCTTCTTCATCGGCGTGAACAAAATGCCAAAAGCGCAAATCTTCATAACGCGCGATTTCTTTAAATAAGGCTTCGGATTCGGCTTCGGTACCCTTTGGCACTAGCACTACAATCTGAAATTTTTTAAAGCCTTTAAACTTATCGTAAACTAATTCTTTAAGGTTGGATGCTGCTATGGCTAAATCCATAGGCTGTTTGCCTAAAAAGGCTAAAACAGTAATATGATCTTTTAAAACGATACCGTTTGAGTTTGCTGGAAGCTCTGCAACATTCTCGTTAACAATGTCTAATGGATTATAATGATCTTCTGAAAGCGATAAGACCAAAACAAACATAACAGGCAAAAGGAATAAAACACCTAAAATAATATTTTTTTTTACTTGCTTCTTTTTCATAGTACAAAAATAAAAAAAGGCGGTTTAAAAACCGCCTTTTGTAGAATATTTATGTTTGTTAAAAATCTTGTTTTATAAAACCGTCATGATAAACACTTTCTATATAACCACCTTCTTGTAGTAATATAAAGATTAAGTAACATATTAAAAAGATAGCTGTCCAAACAACCATACGTCTAAATGCAGCAACTTCATCACGCATGTGCATGAAATCCCATGTAATATAGTAAGCCTTTACAATGGTTAGAATTATGAAAATCCAGTTTAAAATTTTCATACCTAAGATATGACCCATTAAAATTTCAGGCTTATAAATACCTAAAACAACTTCTATTGCTGTAACAATTGTTAGTAATATAAGTACTCCCCAAATTTTTTGGATATTAGATTTAAACTTAATTAAACCTCTAAATATTTCTAATTTATGTGCGTCTGCCATCTGTAACTGTATTATCTATAATTAAACTAGGTAGAAGAATGTAAATACAAATACCCATACTAAATCTACAAAGTGCCAATAAAGTCCAACTTTTTCAACCATTTCATAACTTCCTCGTCTTTCGTACGTTCCTAAAATAACATTAAAGAAAATAATAATATTAATGACGATACCTGAAAATACGTGGAATCCGTGAAATCCTGTAATAAAGAAAAAGAAATCAGCAAATAAAGGCGCTCCATATTCGTTAACGGTTAGGTTTGCACCTTCAACAACCGCTTTTCCATCTTTCTTTAATTTTTGTAATGATTCAGATCTAGAAAGAACCGTTTTATGACCGTGTTCATTTAGAATTTCAGTCCTAATTAAAATATTTTCATGAGATTCTAATCCGTGGATAACTTCATCAACGGTATAAGTTGGTAAACTACCTTCGGCAACATACCATAAACCATTTTTACGTTCGTGTTCCGTTCTTTCTTTAGCTTCGGCTACTACAAAGTCTTTTAAAGCAACACGATGACCATCTGTATCAACAAACTGTAAGATATGACCACCTTTTGTTTGTATAGCACCATAATCTCCTTGTATAAATGTTGCCCATTCCCAAGCTTGAGAACCAACGAAAATAATACCACCTATTATGGTTAAGAACATGTAAAACGTAACTTTTGCTTTATTCATGTGATGACCAGCATCAACAGCTAAAACCATTGTTACCGAGGACATGATTAATACAAACGTCATAAACGCTACATAAATCATTGGTAATTCTTGTCCGTGCAAAAAGGGCACGTGTGTAAAGACCTCATCGGCAATTGGCCAAGATCCAATAAATTTAAATCTAGAAAATCCGTAGGCTGCTAAAAATCCTGAAAACGTCAAGGCATCAGATACGATAAAAAACCACATCATCATTTTACCGTAACTTGCTTTTAGCGGTTGGTTACCGCCTCCCCAGGTTTTACCTTCTGTTCCAGTATTTACAACTGTAGTACTCATATGTCAGGTTTAGTTAATAAAAGTTGCACAAAAATAATCAATTTATCTTTTTAAAGAAACATCCAATACAAAATTTTAGATTCATTAAGCAGATATTAGGAAATACCTGTTTTTGTTCAGGTATTTAGCGGATTAATTTAACCCACAAAATATAAGAATAAAAAGAGATAGACCCAAAGTAAATCTACAAAATGCCAGTAAGTTGCAATCAATTCAACACCCAGCATATCACTTGAAGAATACTTCTGTTTAAAATGATTATAAATTACGACCAACAAGCAGATTAAACCTACAGCAACATGTAAAATATGAACTACAGCTATCAAATAAATGTAACTCATGGTAACATTACTCGTTGGACCCGTAAAATTATAGCCTAATTCTATAATC
Organism: Flavobacteriaceae bacterium UBA5079; assembly: GCA_002414705.1. Lineage (GTDB taxonomy): Bacteria > Bacteroidota > Bacteroidia > Flavobacteriales > Flavobacteriaceae > Algorimicrobium. The sequence goes on along the minus strand of DIAL01000067.1, from coordinate 100,585 downwards.
TGTTGGAATCCTATAAATTGGTTATAAATAAATACCACACCCAAAACAAATGTTGCCAACAACCAAGTTGTTGCCATTTGCCTGTTACTTTGTTTTAAGCTCCGTTTGGCAAGCCAAATAGCAATGCTACTAACTATAATAACAATAGTACTAATTAAAAACGCTTTTGGTAATTGGAAATCAGCTGCCCAATCTGGTCGCGTTCTACTAACTACAAATGCACTTGTCCAACCTGCAAAAGACATGATTAAAGACAATATACCAAACCAAAGCATCATTTTTTTTGCTCTGCCTTTTTTTTCTACTAATGTTCCTTGGGTTAAATCCATGGTTATCTAATAAATTTATCTACAACGTAGACTATTTGTAATAAGGTTATATACAAAACACTTGCTAACATTAATTGTTTAGCAGCTTGTACACTCATTTTTTTATAAAGCTGAATGGCATAATACAACATGCCTAATCCTAATATGGAAACAATAAAAGCTGCAACAATAGACAATTGTAATCTTCCTGTAAAACCAAAAACAGGAACAATGGAAACTAACAATGTCCAAACTGTATAAATAATTATCTGTTTAGCTGTGCCTTTATCTTGTTTTCCTGTTGGTAGCATAAAAAAGCCTCCTTTTTTATAATCGTCGAATAAAAACCAACCAATTGCCCAAAAGTGGGGAAACTGCCAAAAAAATTGAACAGCAAATAAAGTTCCTGGCTCAATACCAAAATGATTTGTAGCTGCTACCCAACCCAACATAAATGGAATAGCACCTGGAATAGCACCAACAAAAACAGATAACGGTGTTTTTGTTTTTAACGGTGTGTAAACAGATGTATACAAGAAGATTGAAATAGCACCAAACATGGCCGTTTGCGGATTAATAACATATAAAATACCTATTCCTGAAACAGTAAAAAGACATGCTATGGCAAAAGCGACGTTTACAGACATACGACCAGCAGCCACAGGTCTGTTTTTGGTACGATCCATTAAAGCATCCAAATCTTTTTCAATAATTTGATTGAATGCATTGGAAGCACCAACCATAAAATAACCTCCTAAGGCTAAAAGAAAAAGTATATAAAAATCGACTGTTTCGGCACCTAAAAGGTAACCTGCAATTGAAGAAAAAACAACGCTTAATGATAAGCGCATTTTCGTGATTTCTTTAAAATCAGAAATTATAGTATGTTTAACCGGTAAAGTGGCTTGCTTACTCAAAGTAATGGGTTGCTTTTTACGCGCTTATTGCGAGTGCAAAGATACTTTGAAAAGTTAATTCTACAAATCAAAATACCAATTAAATAAATCCGTACGGATTCCTATATTAAACCAAACCGTATTACTTCTAAAAGTCGTTGCATTTTCCGTATCCGGATTGAAATTCCGAAAAGTAACATCTGCAAATAATTTCAAATTTGTAGCCGGATTTATCAAGTAACCAGCTTGTAAATTAGCAAACATAGTCGTTGTTTTATTTCCTTGACCAACTGTTACACCTGTATCAAATGGCCTGTCGTTATAATTGCGATAAATATCACCTCCATAACTAAAGTTATTTACGCCATTATTAAAATCTAGACCACGTTCGCCCATAACTAGTTTTGCGTTTCCAAACCAACGCTTATAATGGTAGCGACCAATTAAAACCAATTCGCTAAAATTAGCACCCCAAAGATGCGCCATACTTTGATTGTTATGTCCATAATTTAACACAACTGTATTATGAGAATAGGTATATGGACGCACACGATTATATTCGGCCTGAAGCATTAAGTTTTTTACTTTAAAAGCTTCATAGTATTTAATCCCTAACTGATAGCCATATTTATTTTTCCAGCTTTTATTACCACCTGTCATATCTGATAATGAAAATTCATCTAAAATAAATTGACCGTACACATTTATATTATCATTCAATTTGTATTTAGCCGATAAACCCATTACAGCATTTCCAGCATCCTGACCTGTTTCAAATTCAATAGCACGATAAAAAATAATGGGATTTAAATAACTCACATCAAATCCGCGATTATCAGATTTAGCCCAAATTACGGATTCAAAAAAACCAATATTTAAGCGTTTGGTAGCATTCCAACTTAAAAAATGCGTTGCCATATATTTACTTAAATAGGCACCTTCAGGATCAATAGCTTCTTGCCTTGAATCTCGCAACCACATCCATGTATTCGTGTATTTTATTTTCCAAAAAGTAGTATTTATTTTTAAGAAGGGATTCGGACTCGCAACGTCACTAGTGAATAACGAGCGGTAACCGTCTCCAATAAAGTTTTTTCCTTGACCGAATTGGACGTTTAAAAATTTTATTGGAGTAAATGACAAATACGCTTCTGCCATGGGATAATCGTAAGCATTTTCTTTAAAACGTTTGGCAATTCCTCGACCTGGAATAATTGCCACTTCATCTGCTGCTTTTATAGATTCGGCATATTGATTATAATATTGCGCAAAACGGCCTTGGCTTTCAAAAACCGATGCGTAAAAACTAAATTTCTTACCTAATCCACCTTGAATATTTATGCCTCGAGTATTGTTAAAAGTGGAACTAAAATCCGCTTCAGTATCTTTTCCTACTTGAAAATCGAAAATAGGATCTACGGCAAACCAATAATCTTCCCCTTCTACACGAACCAAACGCTCATTCCAAAGCTTTCTTCCTGCAAAAGAGGATTTAGTTTTGGCTAACGCTTCCTTTTCTGCTTCAAAATCATAGTATTTTGATACATCTTCATATATGTATGGTTTGGAACTTGTGTGACTATTTGTGCCAACTAAATTGATATTTCTATCGAACCTAGAATAATACTCGTGTGTAAAAGGTATATTTAATTGACTTGTATATTCCTTATTAGAAAACGGATTTAATTTCGCATTTACACTATCATATTCTTGTTTAGCACCTCGTTCTAATTCGGCTAACTGTTCATCTTTTGATAAATCTTTTGTTGCAACTACCTGTTGTACTAATGGAATTTTTAACGCAAAAGAGTATTGCTTAAAGGTGGGATTACCATTATAAGTTGCTGGTTGAATTTTAGGGAATTCATCAAAAACACGCTTCGCTTCATCTTTCAATTCTGGATAGAGCGCATCCACATAAATAACACGAAAAGCACCTTCTTTATCTACTTCAAATAAAATAACCACATCACCTTGGTAATTTTCTTCCGAAACAACACTAGGAACCTTAAAATTATTAAAGACTTGATCAAAAACTTGATTATCAAAACAGGCTTGAAGCGTATTGATATCTTCCGATTCACATTCTGAAAAAACAGGAGGTTTTTCGTAAAATTTGTTAGACTGAGCAAAAATGCTACATTGAAGTAAAAGAAGCAGAATAATAAAAAAGTTCTTTTTGTTCATTTAGTATGAATTTATGAGAGTTGAAAGATACTATTTTTTTAATAACACGCATATAAAAAAGCCGTTATCATATTAAGTTTGATAACGGCTTTTATAAACTATAATAGAATAATTAGTATGCTATTTGAAAGGCTATCGGCAAGGTATAGAGTACATCTACTTTTTTATTACCATGCTGTGCAGGCATCATTTTTGGTAGTTTATTAATAACGCGTTGGGTTTCCTTCTCTAATTTTAAATTTGGTGCTTTTGTTTGTAAAATTTCAATATCACCTTGTTTAGTAATTTTAAAATGAACGTAAATTTTTTGCAATCCTTTTAATCCAGAATTCTGACCTTTTTCAGTATTAAATTCGCCCTTAACAAAATTAGACACTTTTGAATTTAAACAAGCACGACGTTCTGAATTATTTTTAGCCGACTCACAGCCAGGGAAAACAGGAACTTTTTCTACTAACATAATATTTACCGGTTCGTCAGGAAGGTCAACAACGTCAATATCTCCTGCATTTAAATCTGGTTTTAAATCCGAAGTATCATTTCCTAAAAAACTTTCAACTTTTTCTTTCTTTGGATTTGTATTATTTATGACTTCAATTACTGGAGAATCAGTGGGTACTTTCTTTTTTTCAACAACTGGTTCGTCTACGGGTTCTTTGTAAATCTGATACCTTTCCATTGAAAATTCAATTGGTGGTTCATCTACCAATCCTAATTCCAGACTGGTGGTTTCTACTTTTTGAAAACGCATTTCCAACAAGCCATACGCGAAGAGCAAACAGAGAATTAAACCTACTTGGAAGTAAATGGTTGCGTTTTTTTGTAAATTTACATCATGCTTTCCATGTTTTTTTACAGAAGGTCCACTTTGCAGAGTGTTCCCTTTCTTTTTGTTTAAAAAGTTCATAATACTAAAGTTTAGAAGATCTGCTTAACGGCAGACAGATTAATATTATGATAAAAAAGCAATAAGCATACCAAAAAAGAAATCCCGTTACTGAATTAGTAACGGGATTTTAATTTTATATAAAAACTGTTTTTCGTTTAGTCTTGAACTTGGAATTTAATAGGTAAGTAGTAAGGTACTCTTACTGCTTTTCCACGTTGTTTTCCTGGTTTCATTTTTGGTAGCAAGCCAATAACACGCATAGCTTCTTTTTCTAAACTTGGGTGTGGTGCTCTTGCTTTTACATCAACAATATCACCATTTTTATCAATTTTAAAGAATACACGAATTTGTTGGATACCAGATAATCCTAATTCTTGTGCTAAATCTGTATTGAATTTTTTAGCGATGAAATCATTCATCTTTTTATTCATACAAGCTTTTTTAGCTTCGTTATTACCGCTTTCGCAACCTGGAAAAACTGGTACGTTTTCAATAACAGCAAAAGGAACTTCTTCTATTTCTTCAACCTCTTGAACTTCTACCTCTTCAATTTCAACAATTTCATCGTCTTGACTTGTTTCTGTTGATTCGATTACGGTTTCCTCTACCTCTTCTTCATCTTCTACAACTTCAATCACTTCTGGCGCTGCAGGTGGTGGTGGTGGTGGTGGTGGTGTTGCAATCGTTTCAGTAATTGGAACTTCTTCTTCTAATTCGTCACCCATATCTAAAGTACCGATATCAATTAACGATTTATCATACGTTTTGTAGTTAATAGCATAATTTGTTAAAAACAACATAAGTGCTAAACCAATGGCAAAGAACAAAGAGCTGTTTCTGCCTACATTTGCTTTAGGATTTTTTTTAAGTTCCATAATTATAAATTTATTACTGCTCGCTAAAATAACCAATAAATTGGTAATTACACAAACGATTAATACTATTTAACGTCACTTTTTTTGTAGATAAGCAGAAGTGAAGCCGTTATTAAGACACCACCTATATTTGCTGCTATATCATACAAGTCAAAAAAACGTGTATTTGTTAATTCTTTTTGTAGTACTTCAATAATTGTACCAAAAGCAATACATGCAATAGCTACAACAATCAATGTTTTTAATATTGAATAGCTTAACTTCATTTTTAAGGTATAAAACCAAAACCAAGTTAATAAACCATAGGCTGCAAAATGAAAAAGTTTATCGCTAAACGATGGCACTATATCTTCGATCTTATCAAAATCTAACCGTATTAAGCTAACCGTTAACAACGATATGGTATATACAGTAGAAATTAATAAAGCGTACTTTTTAAGCACCTATAAGTTCTTTATAGTCATCGGCAGATAGTAATCCATCTACATCTGCAACATCAGCACATTTTACTTTTATCATCCAACCAGCACCATAAGGATCGCTATTTACGGTTTCTGGAGCATCTTCTAGAGCTTCATTAAACTCAATAATTTCACCAGCAATAGGTAAAAATAAGTCAGATACCGTTTTTACTGCTTCTACGGTTCCAAACACTTCATCAGCATCTAATGTTTCGTCTAGGGTTTCTACTTCTACATAAACAATATCACCTAACTCGCTTTGTGCGAAGTCTGTAACGCCTACAGTAGCAATATCGCCTTCTAATTTAACCCATTCGTGGTCCTTTGTATATTTTAATTCGGCTGGAATATTCATGATTTTATATTTTTTTACAAATGTATTTATTCGCTTTATATTTTCAAACTAATAATTATTAATTACCAAAAGTATATCGGAGTGTAATTCCTGAACGGATAGTTGTTTGTGGAAATGCTGTTGATATAGCGTATTCCGAGAAAGCATAATCAAAATAGAAAATACCGGTCAAGTTTTTACTGAAGGCATAATCTGTTGAAAATTTAGCAGACCAGATGGTTTGTCCTGAAGTTATTTGATTATTTTCCAAATCTAAATACCGAATAATGGTTTTATTATCACGAACGGAAACGTCTGCTTTCATATTTAAATCGCTAACAATTCGTTTTTTAGGACCTGCTAATTTAGATTTAATACGGACATCCTTAATACGATAACCCAATCCAACAATATATTCATTTCCTTGAATTTCGGTCATTAAATTATTATCAAAACTCAATGAAAGCAAACGGTCTTTCTTCATTTCCATCAGAATTTTTATGGAGTTTTTCATTTCCATATCAATACGGAAAAGTGGACTAAACATTTCGCTTAAATTAATATTACTGTATAATTTTTCATTTTTAAAATTCCCACTCTGGTCTACGGCTGTTGGATTATTAGCGTCGTAATCTAGATTAGAACGGAATTGATTAATTGTATAATTGGAACGGTATCCATGTACAATAGAAAATCGTTTAAACTTACTTTTAAACCATTTTAAATTCATTAATCCAGTGTACTTAACATCCCAGTTTGGTATTGGAACATCCCGAAAAGCACTTAGTGATACCTTTTCTGCCTTCTGACCTGAATATGCTGATAAAAATGATGGTAATAATACGGATTGACTGTTTTTACCAAAACCAACTGGATAGCCTTCTGCATCTACTGGAAAAGCTGTGTTTCCGTAAAATTCTTCTGCTAACCTATTAGCGACTTTTAATCTGTTTGTTCTAAAGTCATCAAATGTTTGTGATTGAATTTCATCACTAGCACTGAATGCCGTTTTTATTAATACTGTTGAAATATTAAAGTTACCAAAAGCATTTGGTGTTAAAGATTCATATTCTAATTCACTACCTAAATCATTAATACGATAGTTTTCTGTATAGTTTTCAGAATACATTCTGTTACCAACTAAATCAATCTTTAAATCGTTGAAAGGTTCAATATTCGCAGAATAATCCAATTGACGCGTTTTGTTTACACGATACTGTTCATTAAAATCAGGATATAGTGTTAACCAACCACGTCTTGCAGCCATATTTCTCACATCATTTTGACTACCAAACGTAAAACCTGCTGTTGGCTTTAATGTACCAATAAATCCAGGTGTTTGCAGGTAACCGGGTAAATAGGTTCCGTTGGTTTCAGCATAGTTAACTTGAATACGTTTAACGGCTGTAACTATACCAATTCCTGTATTTAATAGTTTAGTTCCTGTATTATTTTTAGCAGCTTTTTTTGGGTCTGCTATTGGTCCGCTTTCTGCCAGACTTTCTTGTCCTGGAGGTGTTGGCGATTTTTTAACATCACGGCTTCCAGCAGCTGTTTGACGAATTGGTTTCTTTTTTAGACCAATGTAGTTATACAACTTGGTCATATTAAAAGTTGTATTCAGATTATGCTGGTTGGCATTTGAAATGGTGTTTCCTAAATCGTAAGTAATTCCATCTACTTCTAAATCGCCAAATAAATCCGATCCTTTTTGCCATTGAAATTCACCACTATAAGAGTAGGTAGCATCAACAAAGGCAAAGGTTGGAATTTTATTTAAAGGTATTTCATAGTTAATACCTAACTGTTGATATTGTGTGTTTGGATCTCCAAAATCAAAAAAGCCATCCCAAACATCTAAATCTGGGTCTTGTTCGCCATTTAGAATATTATCTTTAAAATAATTTCGAACTATATTTACATTGGACGCTGTAAAATTCATGGATAAAGACTTGGTTAAATTGTAATTTACAGTATAACCAAAATCGAACGTATAATTACGTCTATATAATTCTTCAAGTCCAATATTTCCGCCACCCAAATCTATCTCTCTAAATTTCTGTTTATTAAACTGTCTGTTAATATTAGAATTTACAACAAAACTAGCTGGAAGTGGATTAAAATTAAAGTCTTTCAGAATTTTCCAATATTTACCCATAAATAAGGAATCGTTTTTCTTAAATGGTTCAATATTTAATGGCGCAAAATTATAGGCATAATTTACACCTGTTCTTATGGTTTTATCTACAGAGCTTTCTATTTCAAAATCACGATGTTCAATTTTATTAAAAGAATAATTTACCGTAAAATTTTCTACATCATAAAAACGTGGTGTAGCTTCACCTGTTCTAATTTTACGAACACCTATAAAATTTATACTTTTCCGTTTTGTGAAATTTTCATTCACATTTAGAATAGAATCTTGATTGGCATTATTATCTAGTTGTGTTTGCAGTTCTATATCGCGATAAAACTCATCAAACTGTGGCGTAATCCGTTCTTCTCCAACTCCGTAATTAAATGGTATTTGAATACCCCATTTTTTAGGTAATAACTGTCCAACATTAACATTAGTTACTACATCATACTGTTGCACATCTTCACGACTACGTTCTTGTGGCCCTTGTTCTATACTTCCAAAGCCAGATGTACTTTTGCGTCCTGTTGCACTTACACTTGCAAAATCGGCAATATTGGAATCCATACTTAAAACAGCTGCCCAACCGCCTTCACTATCCATATCAGATAGGCGTAATTCGTTAAGCCAAACTACCGCACATGTATTTAAGGATGATCTATTTTTAACACCAACCATTAAGGTTCTAATATCGCCAAAGTTTGGGTTACCAACAATAGCAATTCGATGGTAATAATCCGAATCTGCTACGCCTACAGGAATGGGATCGTATTCATTAACTACAGATGCACTTAATTGCTCTGCAATAACATCATAATACGTTGGATCTACATTGCTAATGTTTCCGGCTGCAATGGATTTGGACTTTATTTCTTGTAGTAATTCTAGTGGTAAGTTTACTTGATTGGCTTCTGGCCAAAGTGCTTCTCTTGAAAGTCCTTGTGATACTTTCAGAGGCACCATAATTTCGTAATAATTTTCAGTTAAATCGTTACCCATTCTAATAAAACCGAATAAATCATCATCATCCAATCCTGGCTGATCGCCTTCTTCTGCGTGCATAAACATCCGTAAACGCTTATACTGACGCATATCCACATTTATATTTTTAAATACGGCTCTACCATCTTCAGATTCTAATCCGCAAACATCTAATAACAAAGATTGCTCATTTTGCCTAACAACGGTATTGTTATTAAAAAGCTCTTCTGGATCAACTCCTGGAGGCGATTGGTAGCTACCATCATTTTTTAATGTACTAACTACACCTACTGAAAATTCGGTGTTATCTAGAGCAGGATCACCTTCATCTGCATCCAAAGTTTGGGTATAACGACGCCATTCACTACGCACTAAATCCAATGTTCCAAAACGAAATACTGTTTTTTCTGTAAATTCTTTTAAATACATTCTTGCAAAACGAATGGAACGTAAATCGGAAATACCACCAATAGATGTTCTATCTATATCATCTACTGGAATTCTAAACTGATACCATTTTGGTACAACAGTTTGACCGTTAGGTAAGGTTCTAATCTGGTTTTCTTTAACATCAACAATATATGGGTTGTTAATGTTTAAATTGCTAGGTGTTATGTCCAATTCATACTCAAAATAACTATCAATAGTATTCATGGTATTATCACGATTCACATCCTCCACATCGGGTTGAGTTGTTGAACCACGATTCGTGTCAGAAAACGTATCTGGTGAGTTACCATCTACACCATTATAATTTTTATAACGCTGAAAAATATCGCCATCTACATTTAGAAAATAGCTATAGTTATCATTTGCCGGATCCGCTAAAGATGCATAATCTGGGAAAATTGTACGTTCATCATTATCATCATAACCATCATAACCAACATCTTGGTTTGTACGCTCATCACCAGTTGTATCAAAGGCATAAATTAAGGATTGATTTTGAGGGTAAACCGTGTTCCAAGAAGGTGATTGTGGTAAAACACCTATAACATTTCCATCAATAGGTAAACCGTTTTCATATAGTTTACGGCCATCTTTAACAACATCTTCGGAAATATTCCCTAAATTAAAAACCAGCTTACCTCCTGGATTAGCTGTGTTTTCTTGATACGGATCCTGTAACCAGAATTCAATATATTCTACGTTTGCTTGTTCAAAATCTGTAGAGGTTAATTGTCTTGTTATTCCTGCCCAACTGTTTTGAGGATTTGTTAAGGTGCTACTTGGAATATCAATATTAGTTGTTTGGAAATTATAAGGACCACGCTCATCTGGATAATAAGCTAAATCAAGTGTAAAAAGAACTGTTGTTTGACCTTGTGCAATATCTTGTGCTGGAAATAATTCATTTATAAATACACGACTGGTAAACAAATCTGAAACATCATCATCTGAAATTCCATCTGGGCTTCTGTTACTATAAAAAACGGGATCAATGGTGTACCAGTTCAACATAGCACGATCAAAACCTTGAGCTATACCGTTTTCATCGTCATTATTACTATTTAAACCACGTGGTCTACTGGATAGAAACCAAGATTGTGGCGATTTTAAATCGACATTATTTTGAGAACCCTCAAAATCATCTACATAAGATGTGGCTTCCCCTTGAAAATCAGTTCCTTTAGGTGCTCCAGGCGCTAAATAAGCAAACTCACCACGAACCGATACATTGGACATTACGTCTGTATCAATATTTGGAAGCTTGTTAACTAAACGGGTTAAAAATGGCACTTCAGTAGAGTAGTTTCCATTAAATCCGAATATGTGGTTATTAATAGGCTCTTGACTGTAATTTGCCTTCTGGGTAATTGGTCTTTCATTTAAATGAATCCACGTTCCACCAATTACAAAGTTTTCATTAAATCTGTGTTCGACATTAAATCCTGTAAAACGCTTGGTTTGTTGTCCAAAGACTGCATTGTTTTCTGTTGAAACCTGAATAGGTGTATTAGAAGCTTTTAAAGATTCGTCTAAAATTTGAACGGTTCCTGCTTGATAATTTACGGTATAATCTACACCTTCAACCAATGTTCTTCCTCCAGCAGTAACGGTAACTGAACCACGTGGCACATTAAAAGCACCAATAGGAATCCCGTCACCACCTTCCGATTTATAACGTCCTTTTATTTTAAATTTATTTTTATCTGCTTCTTCTAGAGCAGCCGCTTTGGTTTCTTTATATAATACATCAAAAACATATTTCGCTTGGTTAGCGTTATAGGTCATGTTATTATTATAATCTTCCGCGTTACTTAAAGATAACGTATTAAATAAATATTCACCAAATGGTTCTACTTTCGTGAAAATTATTTTTCCATTTTGTGGTAAAACGGTTATACCAGATACAAAATCGAAAAATCCATCACCATTGGCTTGTGGATCGTTATTAAAGTTCAATCGGTCTAAATTAAATAAGCGCAGTAATGTAGTTTCTTGAACAGGGTTTCCTTCAAAGTCTGGAAATGGTGTTCCAGGAACAGGTGATATAAAATTTAAAGGTGATGCTTCATTATAAAAAATATTCAATTTAAAGTCCTCTTGACTTAATTGATACGCTCCGGTATCATAAATATTTTTCATCATTAAGTCCCAAATAGGCTGTTGCACATTTGTAATTGGACTTTTCAATAACTTTAAAACTAAAGTGTTGTTTGTTACCGTTGTAATAGTTCCTGTATTATCAATTCCTGTTGGATCTACACCTCCATTGGCAAATTCACCTACTTGGTACACTTGTCCACCAACTGTATATTGAAACGCAACAGCTACTACTTCATCATTATTTAATCGTTGGTTTAAGGATATGTAACCTAATTGTGTGTCAACTGTATACTCCTGACCTTCCGTTAATTTTCTTGCATTTTCTAATTTCGCATAATCAGAACCTTCATTTACAACTGAAGATAAACTTCCAAAACCTTGTTGAGCGGTTGCTATATCCCGAATATTATCATTTAAAACAGAGCCTGATCCAATAGTTGTGGGATCAAAATCATTATTTCCGTTATCTGGAAACGCATTAGGTCCTGCATTCAGAAATCCTGGTGGTATAGGATTTAATAATATATCATTATCTGCTGGATTTGGGTTAGATTCCCCTAAATCCTGAAGTGCTACAATATTTCGAACATTTTCAGTACGATTGGTTCTATTAGTAACCCAAACCTCAATACGAGTTATTTGCACATTTGTATTAATAAATGGATAACTGGCTAAAGCGTCATCATATTTATCTCTAAAGTAATGAGATAAAAAGAAGTGACGATTTTCATCATAATCGCGTGCAAAGAAATCAAACTCTTCTAAAGTTCCGCCACCTTGGGCAACAACTGTTCGCCTGTCTGATCGTTGTTCAGAAAAGACTCCTGTAATAGTTGTTCTTCCAAATTGCAATTCTGTTTTAACACCAAATAAACTTTGTGCGCCTGTAATTAAAGAACTATTTAATGGCATACTCACGTTACCGACTTCAATTTTACGAATTATATCATCTTCGGTTGGTGTGTATTCTAATTTAATTAAATTTTGAAAGTCGAAAGTAGATTCGGTATCATAATTAGCAGTCACTTGCAATCTGGTTCCTACCTTACCGAGTAAACTTAAACTGATACGCTGATCAAAATCAAAGGTGAAACTACTTCTATTTCTTGGAGAAAAAGCCGGATTATCTTGCTTAGTAAACAGTATACCTAAATCTATTTCAACAGAACCTTGTGGAATAACTTCTATCGTATTACTCCCAAAAATAGTTTCAAAGAAACCTGAATTGACATAAAACTCTGGTAATAAGTTTTTCTGCTCCTCTTCACTACCTTCCTTGACACCATCAAAAGCATCAATTTTTTCTTTGTAGTAAGATTGTAAACTTTGCTTAACAATTAAATTTTGATATTCTTCAGGCGTTAATATAATTGGGTAGTTAATATTAAATTGGCCAACAGATTCGGTGTAAATATAGCGATCTGTAATAGGATCATATTTATACTTGGATTCTATACTGGACGGATTTGGCATTTGCATATTGCCTAAATTAAATCCTGTTTGTGTGGAGTCTTGTGCAGTAGGCTCTGTTTGCGACCAAGCTAATACGGTACACAAAAGCGCACTAACAACAAGTACATAATTTTTTATGGATTTATATAAATTAGGGTTGGTTGTATTCAAAATCTATTATAAATTTTTTAACGCTTGCTTAATTATAGTTTCGACATCTGCTTGTGGCTCTTGACTTAAAAATTTGTCCACAACGCGTTCGGACTGTTTTCTTAAAAAGCCCAAAACTTCTAAAGCAGATAACGCTTCATCTTTGTTTGTATTGCTTTGAATCCCTGAATTTTCATCAATATCATAGACTTTCAAAATTTTATCTTTCAAATCTAAAATAACGCGTTGCGCAGTTTTTGCTCCAATACCCTTTATAGATTGTATTAATGCTACATCACCAAGTGCAATACCTTCTCGGACTTGCACAGGCGTTAAAGAAGACAACATGGTACGCGCTGTGCTTGCACCAATGCCACTAACCGATAAAAGCATACGAAAAATTTCGCGTTCAGCAAGCGATGAAAAACCGAATAACGTATGCGAATCCTCCTTAACCTGAAGATGCGTATACAATTTAAGGCTTTCATTATCTGGTATTTGCGAAAAAGTATGTAGTGAAATGTTTAAATGGTATCCAACACCATTGCAGTCTATGACAACGTCTGTTGGTCTTTTTTCAACAAGTCTTCCTTGAATGTGTGTAATCATTAATTAACAATATATTAACTCTCAAATGTAATAAAATTATTGACAAAACAAAGGTGTTTACTAACCGAATCACCCTTTTTGTGATTCGGTTAATTTTTCTTTTTGCTGCGCATCAATAACAGCAATGGCTGTCATGTTAACAATTTCATCCACACTGGCTTCTAATTGAAGGATATGAACCGGTTTGCGCATACCCATCATAATAGGCCCTATTGAGTCTGCTTGGTTTAATTCTTTCAATAACTTATAGGTAATATTTCCAGATTCTAGATTTGGAAATATTAGAGTATTCACTTTTTTTCCTGCTAATTTAGAAAACGGAAAAGTATCTTGAAGCATCTCGCTATTTAATGCAAAATCGGCTTGCAATTCGCCATCAACTAACAAATTAGGATGTCTTTTATGCAAATACGCAACCGCTTCACCAACTTTAGTGGCCGTTTGATTTTTTGAAGAACCAAAATTTGAATAGGAAATCATAGCCATTACGGGTTCCATTCCAAACATTTTCACGACTCCAGCCGTCATTTGAGCAATTTTTGTTAAATCGGAAGCCGATGGATTCACATTTATAGCTGTATCACTTAAAAATAATGGGCCACGCTGCGTCATCAACACATTAGTTGTTGCTACACGTGTAGAACCAGGTGCCAAACCTATTAATTCTAACATAGGT
>DIAL01000067.1:82809-85939 GCA_002414705.1 Flavobacteriaceae bacterium UBA5079 | reverse complement strand
GATAACTTCTTGAAAACCCAGAAATCAAAGCATCTGCATCGCCTTCATTGACCATCATGGCAGCAAAATAATTACGCTCGCGCATCATTTTTTCAGCAGCATATAGCGTAATTCCTTTACGCTTGCGCTGTTCCCAATACACTTTAGCATAGGATTTTAGACGATCTTCTTCTTCATCGGATTTTGGATCTATAATAGGCACATCTGCATCAAATTCAATTTCTGCTTTTAGCATTTCAATTACAGAGCGTCTTCCTAATAAAATAGGCATGGCTATACCTTCATCATGTGCAATTTGTGCTGCTTTTAGCACATCTAAATGATCTGCTTCTGCATAGACCACGCGTTTCGGGTTTAATTTGGCGCGATTTAAAAGTAAGCGCACAATTTTATTATCCGAACCAGAGCGCTCTAAAAGTTCATTTTCATATTTATCCCAATCCGTAATTGGATTTTTAGCCACACCACTTTCTATAGCGGCTTTGGCTACTGCTGGTGGAATTTGCGAAATTAATCGTGGATCAAATGGTTTTGGAATAATATAATCGCGACCAAATGTTAGTCGTGTTTCACCATAAGCAATATTAACCTGTTCTGGAACCGCTTCTTTGGCTAAATTGGCCAATGCAATAACAGCCGCCATTTTCATTTCTTCATTGATTTTAGTGGCACGAACATCTAAAGCGCCTCTGAAAATAAATGGAAATCCTAGCACATTATTCACCTGATTAGGATGATCACTTCGTCCAGTTGCCATGATAATATCTTTACGCGTGGCAATGGCTATATCGTATTGAATTTCTGGATCTGGATTTGCCATAGCGAAAACAATAGGATTGTCTGCCATAGATAATAACATATCTGGAGATACAATATCCGAAGTGGAAAGTCCGATGAAGACATCGGCATTTTTCATAGCTTCTTCAATCGTGTCTATTTTTCTATGTGTTGCAAACTCCGCCTTTTCGGTAGTTAAAGTTTCACGATCTTGACGGATGACTCCTTTACTATCCAACATTACCATATTCTCACGTGTGGCACCAAAAGCTTGGTATAAACGCGAACACGAAATAGCCGCAGCTCCAGCACCACTAATAACTATTTGAACATCTTGAATATTTTTTTCAGCAAGCTCCAAAGCATTTAACAAAGCGGCTGCCGAAATAATTGCTGTTCCATGCTGATCATCATGCATAACAGGAATATCCAATTCTGCTTTTAGTCTGCGTTCTATTTCAAACGCTTCAGGCGCTTTAATATCTTCTAAATTAATACCACCAAAAGTTGGTGCAATCATTTTCACGGTTTGAATGAATGTTTCCACATCTTCGGTATCTACCTCAATATCAAACACATCAATATCGGCAAATATTTTAAAGAGCAAACCTTTCCCTTCCATAACGGGTTTGGACGCTTCAGGACCAATATTTCCGAGTCCCAAAACAGCTGTTCCGTTGGAGATAACGGCTACTAAATTTCCTTTGGTTGTGTATTTATAAACGTTGTCTATATCTTTTGCAATTTCCAAACAAGGTTCAGCAACGCCTGGCGAATAAGCCAAAGATAAATCGCGTTGACTAGCGTATTTCTTGGTAGGAACAACTTTTATTTTTCCAGGTGTTGGTTTGGCGTGATATACTAAAGCTTCTCTTCTTCTGCTTTGCTTGCTCATAAATAGATATTTAAATAGGACTTACAAAGGTACAAGTTTCGGTTAGAAGATGGTAAAAAAACACTGGAGACTTTTATAGAATTTTATTCACTTATAAAATCAATGTTTCGCTTCAGTCCCGAAAATTTCGTGCGTTTTACGGCCGATTTTTGGAATACCTTCCGAAAGGTGTCTTCGGTAATTTCTTCCCAATCCTGTTTGGTCATGTCCAACAATTCTGGGTGTGGATTGAAAAGCGGTTCACTATGTGCTTTTGAAAATCGATTCCATGGACAGACGTCTTGGCAAATATCGCAACCAAACATCCAATCGTTAAATTGACCTTTAAATTCTGTGGGAATGTTTTCTTTGAGTTCAATGGTGAAATAGGAAATACATTTACTGCCATCAACCACATAAGGTTCGGTTATGGCTTGCGTTGGGCAAGCATCAATACATTTGGTACAAGTTCCGCAATGATCTGTAGTAACGGAATCATATTCTAATTCTAAATCAATAATTAATTCGGCAATAAAATAGAATGAGCCTACTTGTTGGGTTAATAAATTGGAATGTTTCCCAATCCAACCTAAACCCGATTTGGCAGCCCAAGCTTTGTCCAGAACGGGAGCGGAATCTACAAAAGCGCGACCTCCAACGTCTCCTATTTCATTTTGAATACAATGCAAAAGTGATTTTAATTTATCTTTTATTACAAAATGATAATCCGTTCCGTAAGCGTATTTAGACAGCTTGTAGGTGTTATCTTTTTGAATTTCCGAAGGATAATAATTCAACAATAAGGACACAACGCTTTTAGAGCCTTCCACCAATTTTGTTGGATCTAGGCGTTTATCAAAATGATTTTCCATGTAAGACATGGTGCCATGAGCATTTTTCTTGAGCCAGGTTTCAAGTCGTGGCGCCTCTGTTTCCAAAAAACCTGCTGGACTAATACCACAAGATAAAAATCCGAGTCTTTTGGCTTCGGCTTTAATAATTGCGCTGTATTTTGATTTATTTGCTAACATGAATTCCTTTTTTCAAAAGTCAAAAAGGCGTTTTTAGGTTTTAAGGTTATAAGAGGCGTAATATCAATCGCTTCAAAATTTGGATGAATTTTATAGATTGAAATAAGTTCAGAAATGGCAATAATCATTTCAAACATGGCAAAATTATTACCAATACATTTTCGTGGTCCTGCTCCAAAAGGGAAATATTGTGATGAGAATTTTCGGCTACCTTCATTAAAACGTTCTGGTTGAAATTCATTAGGATGCTCCCATAAATCGGGATGACGATGCATTTCATAAACCGAAAATAAGAGATTTGCTCCTGCTTCAAAATCTAATCCATTAAAACTATCTGCTTTTATATTTACACGATCTATAAAGTAAGCTGGTGGATATAAACGCATGGCTTCCTCCACCACTTGCTGACAGATTTTAGATTTGGTTACCAAATCCATTAAATCGGTGC
>DIAL01000067.1:80476-82719 GCA_002414705.1 Flavobacteriaceae bacterium UBA5079 | reverse complement strand
CAAATCCATTAAATCGGTGCTTTGTTTTTTTAAATCTTCACGTTCTCTAAAGATTTGTTCTTGCCATTCTGGATGCAATGCGAGCAATTGTGTTGTAAATGTAAGTGCATTTGATGTGGTTTCATGTCCAGCTGTAAATAGGATTAAAATTTCATCAATAAGCTGTTCTTTTTCCATGGACGTACCATCATCATATTTGGCATCCAGCAACATATCTAACAAATCATTTTCTTTAATTTTAGATTCACGACGTTCATTGACAATTCGTTTTAAAATGTGTCGCGCTTCATCTGTTAAATCGGTGTGCTTTTTAATTTCTCCACTCAAATTAAACCACCATCCTAAATAGGGTTGTCGTAATTCTTTGACCAACATTTTTTGAGCAGCTTCTGTGATATATTGTAAGCGATTAATATCATCTTGATTGGCTGCACTACTAAACAGGGACTTGACTACTGTTTGAAATGCCAAATCGTTGAGAATAGGAAATATATTTACAACCTCATTTTCTGTTATTTTAGTGTATTCTAAAACAATAGCATCTTTAATAGATTGCAAAAGATTCTCCAATTGCTTTTTATGAAAAGCGGGTTGAATGAGTTTACGCTGTTTTTTCCAATGTTCGCCTTCAGCAGTTAATAATCCTTTGCCAACGTATTTAGCCAAATCTTCCGTTTGGATTTTAGATTTGGTATAATTTTTTTGATTTTTTTGAAGCACATATTCTGCAAGAGCTGCATCGCGAATAAAAACGACACTATTGGAAAATCCAATTTTTAATCTAAAAACATCCCCTTGTTCTACAAAATTTTTATTGTGAAAGGGCAACGGGTTTTTTAGAATTTCTAGCGAATGCTTTAAAAATTTCGTTAATGGAACTGTCGGTATTTGGTTGTTAGATATCAAAATTCATAGAATTAATACACGATTTATTAAAACAATCCACCTTGTGTTGGTCCTTTTACACGACCTAAATGTTTGTAAGCTTGTTCGGTAACTTCACGACCACGTGGTGTGCGCATAATGAAACCTTGTTGAATTAAAAAAGGTTCATAAACCTCTTCTATGGTTTCAGCACTTTCACTTACGGCAGTTGCCAAGGTTGTAATGCCAACAGGACCACCTTTAAACTTATCGATAATTGTGGTTAGAATTTTATTATCCATTTCATCTAAACCATGGGCATCAACATGCAGTGCTTCTAAAGCAAATTTAGCTATCTTTATATCGATACTACCATTGCCTTTTATTTGAGCGAAATCGCGCACACGACGCAATAACGCATTCGCAATACGTGGTGTACCTCGGCTTCTTCCTGCAATTTCCACAGCAGCTTCCATGGAAATAGGCACATTTAAAATAGATGCACTACGTTGTACAATGGTGGTTAATAATTCGGTATTATAATATTGCAAACGGCTTTGAATACCAAAACGAGCACGCATTGGCGCTGTTAATAATCCTGAACGTGTTGTAGCGCCAATTAAGGTAAATGGATTTAAATTAATTTGAACCGTTCTCGCATTTGGTCCGGACTCAATCATGATATCGATTTTATAGTCTTCCATGGCGGAATACAGATACTCTTCCACTATGGGACTTAATCTATGTATTTCGTCAATAAACAAAACATCACGCTCGTCTAGGTTGGTAAGAAGTCCTGCTAAGTCGCCTGGTTTATCTAAAACAGGGCCAGATGTTACTTTGATACTTACACCTAATTCACTAGCTAGAATATGTGCTAATGTTGTTTTACCCAAACCTGGAGGTCCATGAAACAAGGTATGATCTAAAGCTTCTTCCCGACCATTGGCTGCTTGAACAAATATTTGAAGGTTTTCCAATACTTGCTCTTGACCTGTAAAATCATCAAATGATAAGGGTCTTAATTTTTTTTCAACATCATTTTCTTCAGGAGAAAAATTATCGTTTGTAGGGTCTAGGTTTTCGTTCATCTTCAGTTCCTATGAAAATAGGAATCATTTATTACACAAAATTGAAAGTTGATAAACAAATATACGAAGTGTATGATAGATATTAATCAAAAAACAAAAAGCCTTTCTAAATTAGTAGAAAGGCTTTTTGTTTAAAATCTTAATAAATTATTTCTTTTAAGAAAGGATTTTAGTGATGTAACTCTTCTTCACCTTCTTTTAAAGGTTCATTTTGCATAACAAAATCAACATCATGTCCTGGTTTAGTATAATCGTAAGACCAACGATACACATGAGGAATAGCACCTG
>DIAL01000067.1:76239-80388 GCA_002414705.1 Flavobacteriaceae bacterium UBA5079 | reverse complement strand
ATGCCCTGGTTTACTATAATCGTAAGGCCATCTATATACAGTAGGTAATTCACCTGGCCAGTTACCATGTATATGTTTTACTGGAGTTGTCCACTCTAACGTTGTAGATCTCCATGGGTTTTGTTCTGCTTTCTTACCGTAGAACATACTTACGAAAAAGTTATATAAATATACCAATTGGAATACACCTCCAATAATTGCAAAGATTGTAATAACTACGTTTACGTTTGCTAAATCATCAAACAATGGGAAGTTTGAGTTAGTATAGTAACGTCTTGGTAAACCTGCCATTCCAATAAAGTGCATTGGAAAGAAAACGCCATAAGCACAAATAGCTGTTACCCAGAAGTGAATATACCCTAATTTTTTGTTTAACATACGTCCATACATTTTTGGGTACCAATGGTAAATACCAGCAAACATACCATACAATGCCGATATACCCATAACCAAGTGGAAATGCGCAATTACGAAGTATGTATCGTGTACGTTAATATCTAATGCACTATCTCCTAAAATAATACCTGTTAAACCACCTGTAATAAATGTAGAAACGAATCCAATAGAAAACAACATGGCTGGATTCATTTGAATATTTCCTTTCCAAATTGTAGTAATCCAGTTAAAGGCTTTTACAGCAGAAGGAATAGCAATTAATAAGGTTGTAAATGTAAATACAGAACCTAAAAATGGATTCATACCTGATACGAACATGTGGTGACCCCAAACAATGGTTGAAAGGAAAGCAATGGCTAAAATAGAAGCTATCATGGCACGATATCCAAAAATTGGTTTACGTGAATTGGTAGCCATAATTTCAGAAACTAATCCCATTGCAGGAAGAATTACAATGTAAACTTCTGGATGTCCAAGGAACCAAAATAAATGCTCGAATAAAACTGGTGAACCACCTTGATAATGTAATACTTCACCTTGAATAAATATATCTGATAAGAAGAATGATGTACCAAAACTTCTGTCCATTATTAATAATAAAGCTGCAGATAATAGTACTGGGAAGGAAACAATACCAATAATTGCCGTTACAAAGAACGCCCAAATTGTTAATGGTAAGCGTGTCATAGACATTCCTTTAGTACGTAAGTTTATAACAGTTACTACGTAATTTAAAGATCCCAATAATGAAGATGCAATAAATATAGCCATAGATACTAACCATAAAGTCATACCCATACCAGATCCTCCTTGTGCCATTGGCAATGCAGATAAAGGTGGATAGATTGTCCAACCAGCTGCAGCAGGTCCTGCTTCTACAAACAGCGAAATAACCATGATTACACTTGATAAGAAGAATAACCAGTAAGATACCATGTTTAGAAAGCCTGATGCCATATCACGCGCTCCAATTTGCAATGGAATTAATAAGTTACTAAAAGTACCACTTAAACCAGCTGTTAACACGAAGAAAACCATAATGGTTCCGTGAATAGTTACTAATGCTAAATAAATATCTGCATCCATAACACCACCTGGAGCCCACTTACCAAGTAAAGCTTCAAATAATACGTTTGGCTCCTCTGGCCATGCTATTTGCATACGGAACATGATAGACATTAAAACACCTATAACACCCATAATTGTACCTGTTACTAGGTACTGCTTGGCTATCATTTTATGATCCTGACTAAATATATATTTAGTTACGAATGTTTCCTTATGATGATGTCCGTGATCGTCGTCGTGTGCGTGAGTATCTGCGTGTGTTGACATAATCTTCTATATACTTTTTTAAAACCGTTTTTATTTACTTAATTAAAGAATCTTTGAATTCTTTTTGTTCCGCCATCCAAGCATCATATTCCTCTTGGGTTTCCACTATTATTTTCATTTGCATATTGTAATGTGACTTACCACAAATTTTATTACATAATAATAGATAATCAAACTCGTAAGGGTCTAGAGCAACTTCTCCGTTAGCAGCTAATTCTTTACTTTTCTGCTTACGTATTTCGTTAATATTAGCCACCTTTTCTATCATTTCTGGTGTTTGTCTCATTTCTGCAGTTGTTACCGTAGGCGTAAAACCAAACTGGGTAATCATACCAGGAACACAGTTCATTTGTGCTCTAAAATGTGGCATAAAAGCTGAATGTAATACGTCTTGCGAGCGCATTTTAATTAAAACAGGTCTACCAACAGGTAAATGCAATTCTGTTGTAATAACATCATCTTGAGCATTTGGATCTGCTTCATCAACACCTAAAATATTAGCATTGTCAAGATTAATTAAACGCACGTTTGCCAGACCTAGAGTATTATCATTTCCACCGTAACGCGCTTTCCAGTTAAATTGTTGTGCGTATAGTTCTAACACCAATGGATCATCGTCTTCGTTAACGTTCATGATACTCGTCCATGTAAATAAACCGTAAATAATCAATCCTGCTAAAACGATAACTGGAATAACAGTCCAAATAAGTTCTAACGTGTTATTATCAGCAAAGTATAATGCCTTTTTCCCTTTTTCACCACGATATTTGAAGGCAAAGTAATGTAATAAGAATTGCGTTATGGTTTGAACAATAAAGATAACTACCATTGAAATTATCATCAAACTATCAACGTCAGAACCATGTTCTGATGCCGCATTTGACATAAGTGGTAAATCTCCCCATAATGAGAAACTAACGATTGTTATGGCATAAATAAATATTAGAAAACCTAACATTAAATAGGCGTTCATTTTATTGTCGTTCTCATTTGCAACCTGATTATCTGATACACCAACTTGGGCAAGATCAAATATTTTTACCATTTGCCAAATAGCAATAGCGATAAAAAGAACTATTATAATTGTTAAAAAAGCTGTCATTGTCTCTTCTCTACTTTAATTAATTTTTAATAATGAAAATGCTCACTTTCTTTAATGAATGGATTTCCTTTAGCTAATAATGGTGCTTTTGTTAATGCTGTAAATACAACAAACATAAACAAACCGGCAAATAATAATATTGCACTAATTTCAGGTATTCCAATAAACCATCTGTCTCCAACTGTTGCTGGCATAATCATATTGAAAATATCTATATAGTGTCCACATAATATTACGATACCAGCCATTACAATAAACCAAGGTATACGCTTATAATCACTGTTCATTAATAATAATAAAGGGAATACAAAATTCATAACTACCATACCTAAAAACGGTAATTGATAATCTTGGAAACGTGTTACAAAATAAGTTACTTCTTCCGGAATGTTTGAATACCATATAAGCATAAATTGAGAGAACCATAAATAGGTCCAGAAAATACTGATACCAAACATAAATTTTGCTAAATCGTGTAAATGACTATTATTTACGAAGGTTAATAAGCCTTTAGATTTTAAATAAATAGTTACTAAAGCTATAACGGTAATACCACTTACAAACATACTAGCAAAAACATACCATCCAAACAATGTACTAAACCAGTGTGGATCTACGCTCATGATCCAGTCCCAAGACATAATAGATTCTGTATAAATATAAAATACTAGGAATGCAGCTGCAATACGAAATGATTTTTTAAAATAACGATTATCACCCGCTTCTGCATTATCTTGAGCAATTGAAAATTTACGTGCAAAGTATCTGTATAAACTCCATCCTGCTATAAAAATTAATCCTCTAACAGCAAACCAAGGTAGGTTCAACCAACTTTGTTTTCCTTGAATTAGTTTATCATGAGCAACTACTTCAGGATCCATCCAAACAAATAAATTGTAATGACCAATAGTTCCAGAAGCTATTGCAATAGCTAAAACAATTAAACCACCTGGTAATACATAAGCTGTAATACCTTCCATGACTCTAAATAATACAGGAGACCAACCTGCTTGTGCAGCAAATTGAATAGCATAAAAGGCTAAAACACCCAGAGCAATCATGAAAAAGAAAAATGCAGCCACATATAATGCAGACCATGGTCTATTTGCTATTTGATGTTGCACATGCTGTACATGTTTTGCGTGTTCGTCTACATGACTTTCTGCTGCTTCAACATGTTCTCCATGTTCATCAACTTGTGTTGTCATGTCGTGTGTTGTAGCTACATCATGTCCAGCTTCCTGTCCGTGATTTGCATCTTCTCCGTGCCCTCCACCATGGGAAGCTTCCGCTGCTAACATGGTTTCAACGTCTTC
>DIAL01000067.1:67955-76092 GCA_002414705.1 Flavobacteriaceae bacterium UBA5079 | reverse complement strand
ATGGTTTCAACGTCTTCAAAAGATTTATGAGATGTCATAAAACCATAAACAACACCTATAGCACCAATTATTATTAGCGCGATAGAAAATGTCTTTAATTTATTTGAGAATGTGTACATATCTATATATAATCTTTATCTATCTTATTTTTCTAAATTGGCTTTCAACTCTAATACATAAGCCGTTACTTGCCAACGCTCTTCTTCATTCAATTGGTTAGCATACGAACCCATAGCGTTTTTACCATAATAAATAGTATGATAAATACTTCCTGCTGTTATTGCTCTACCAACATCTGCATAACTAGGAATACCAAGAATTTTTTCACGTTTAACTAAATTACCTTTACCATCACCTTTCGTTCCATGGCAAATTCCACAGTAAATGTCATATAACTCTTTTCCTCTAGCAGAATCAATTTGTAAAGAATCTATTGGATTCATTAAAGTAGCTTTGGCTAGATTGTATCCTTCAAGTGTATTATCAATATCAAAAGGTATGTGACCTCTTGCTACAGATCCTTCGGCAGGTAATTGCGCTTCAACACCGTTTCTAAAAGCTTCGGTTTCAGAATATGCTTCATAACCAACAGACTCGTACATGTTTGGCATGTATTGGTAGTTACGACTTGAATCTTTACTACAAGATGCAACCGTTACAAATACTAATGCTATAACTGATATTTTTATTAAGGCCTTCATATTAATGTGCTTCTTCTTTTTCTACAATATTAATTTCTACTGCACCTGTTTCAGATAGTAATTTATGTAATTCGCTTTCATTTCCATGAACTGCAATTTCCATAAGAAAATGATCATCTGTTGTTCTTGGATCAGGATTTTCAGCTTTTTTAAATGGCCATAATTTACTACGCATGTAAAAAGTTATCACCATTAAATGCGCTGCAAAGAAAATAGTTAACTCAAACATGATAGGTACAAATGCTGGCATGTTTTCTATGTAGCTAAAACTTGGCTTACCTCCAATATCTTGAGGCCAATCTTCAATCATAATAAAATTCATCATCACAATGGCAACAGTTAAACCAATACAACCATAAATAAAGGATGCAATAGCTAATCGTGTTGGTTCTAATCCCATAGCTTTATCTAGTCCGTGAACTGGAAAAGGTGTGAAGATTTCTTCTATATGATGCTTTTCAGCTTTTACTCGTTTTACAGCAGACATTAAAATGTCGTCATCTGTATATATAGCGTGAATTACTTTTGATGTTTCCATTATCTACGCTTCGTTTATTATTTGGTTAGCTTGTCCAGACCAATCATCGCGTTCAGCTCTTCCTGGGAATGAACTCGTAATTTCGTCTAGCAAGTCGTATTCTTTTTTAGTCATTTTACTAACCTGTAAGTATGTATAAATACCTATACTATTAAGGACTTCTTCCATTTTTGGTCCGATACCATTAATTTTCTGAAGATCATCAGCAGTTTGAGAAGCTGCATCAAATTTACCTAGGCTTTCTAATAGATTATTGGTTTTTTCAGAATGATCTACTTTAGGTGTTGCAGGCTTTACAGCTGCAGTACCTGATGTTCTTGCATCAGAACCTGTTCCTACAAGACTATCACCACGCTCTCTAATATTCTTATAACGTTCTCCTGAAGATTTCAAGATCGTTTTTACTTCCGCTTGAGCAATTACAGGGAATGTTCTTGCATACAATAAGAATAATACGAAGAAGAACCCGATAGTTCCAATAAAGATACCAATATCAACAAATGTTGGTGAGAACATAGTCCAGGATGAAGGTAAGTAATCACGGTGTAACGATGTTACAATAATTACAAAACGCTCAAACCACATACCAACGTTTACAACGATAGAGATAAAGAATGAAAACATAATACTAGTTCGTAACTTTTTAAACCACATAAATTGCGGAGAAAAAACGTTAAAACTCATCATACAAAGGTAAGCCCACCAGTAAGGTCCTGTTGCTCTGTTTAGAAACGCATATTGTTCGTATTCTACACCTGAATACCAAGCAATAAATAACTCGGTAATATATGCAACACCTACAATAGAACCTGTAAGCATGATAACGATGTTCATTAATTCTATATGTTGAACGGTAATATAATCTTCTAAATTACATACTTTACGCATGATAATTAATAAGGTATTTACCATAGCAAAACCAGAGAAAATTGCACCAGCAACAAAATACGGTGGAAAAATAGTGGTATGCCATCCTGGTATAACCGATGTTGCGAAGTCAAAAGATACAATCGTGTGTACTGAAAGTACTAATGGTGTAGCTAAACCTGCAAGAACCAAAGATACTTCTTCAAAACGTTGCCAATCTTTTGCGCGACCCGTCCAACCAAAACTTAACAAAGAATAAATTTTCTTTTGAAAAGGTCTCACAGCTCTATCACGAATCATAGCAAAATCTGGTAATAAACCTGTCCACCAGAAAACTAATGACACAGATAAATACGTTGAAATTGCAAATACATCCCAAAGTAAAGGTGAGTTAAAGTTAACCCATAAAGAGCCAAATTGGTTTGGTATTGGTAATACCCAATAAGCTAACCATGGACGACCCATGTGGATAATTGGGAATAAACCAGCTTGAACAACAGAGAAAATTGTCATGGCCTCTGCTGAACGGTTAATTGCCATTCTCCATTTTTGACGGAATAGTAAAAGTACCGCAGAAATTAAAGTTCCTGCATGACCAATACCAACCCACCAAACGAAGTTAGTAATATCCCAAGCCCAACCTACGGTCTTGTTTAAACCCCATGTTCCAATACCTGTTGAAACTGTATAAATTATACACCCAACTCCCCAAAGGAAAGCTATAAGTGCGATAGAAAATACAATCCACCAAGATTTGTTTGCTTTACCTTCTACAGGTCTTGCCACATCAACAGATACATCGTGATATGATTTTTCGCCTGTAACTAAAGGTCTTCTAATAGGTGCTTCGTAATGAGACGCCATAATCCTTTTATAATTATTTTCTTAATTCGTTTTATTATGCTTCGGTTGTATTTCTCACTTTAGTATGATAAATCACGTTTGGTTTTGTTCCTACGTGCTCTAACAAGTGATACATACGATTATCTTCTTTAAGTTTTGCAACTTGACTGTCTTTATCATTAATGTCACCAAAAACCATTGCGCCATTTCCACATGCTGCAGAACAAGCTGTTTGGAATTCACCGTCTTTAACAACACGACCATCACGTTTCGCATCTAAAATGGTTTTCTGTGTTTTTTGAATACACATAGAACATTTCTCCATAACACCACGAGAACGTACCGTTACGTCTGGATTTAATACCATACGACCTAAATCATCATTCATGTGGTAATCAAACTCATCGTTTTGGTTGTATAAGAACCAGTTAAAACGACGTACTTTATATGGACAGTTATTAGCGCAATAACGTGTACCTACACAACGGTTATAAGCCATGTGATTCTGTCCTTGACGGCCATGTGATGTTGCTGCAACTGGGCAAACAGTTTCACAAGGTGCGTGATTACAATGTTGACACATAACTGGTTGAAAAGCAACTTGCGGGTTAGATGATGCTGTTTCCATTTCAAACAAAGCATCTTTAATAGCTAATCCTGTTGTTTCTTCCTTCTTGGTATTATCACCTTCAAAAGTTTCTTCTGAAGAATAATATCTATCAATACGTAACCAGTGCATATCACGACTACGACGAATTTCCTCTTTACCTACTACTGGTACATTATTTTCTGCATGACATGCAATAACACAAGCACCACAACCTGTACAGGAATTTAAGTCGATAGATAGATTGAAATGATGACCAATTGAACGATCAAATTCGTCCCATAAATCTACTTCTGGAGATGTTACTGGAGTTTCCTCATGGTTTAAGGAAACCATTGGAATTGCATTCCAGTACTTCTTGTCTTTTGTATTAAAAACTTCTAATGTCGTTTCTTTAATAATATCACCACGACCCATTAAGGTGTTATGAAGTTGAACACAAGCAAACTCATGTTCGCCAGCAACAACATTCATTATTACATTACCTTGCGATGGATTAAAATCCGTATACAATGGATATGCATTAACACCTGTTTGCATTTCTTCTTTTAAACCAGCAGTTCGTCCATAACCAAAAGCTAATCCTATAGACCCTTTTGCTTGTCCAGGTTGAATAATTACAGGAGCATTTACTGAAACACCATTTACAGATAATTCAACAATACTACCATTTAAACCACCATCTGCTTCGTTCCAGTTTTTAATACCTAAATCTTTAGCGTCTGCTTGTGAAACGGTTACATAGTTATCCCAAGTAGTTCTTGTAATAGGATCTGGCATTTCTTGCAACCATGGGTTATTGGCTTGTTGACCATTACCCATTGATGTTTTAGAATATAATGTTAATTCTAATCCATTAGAAGTAGACGTTGCTCCTAGTTTTCTAGCTGCATCTCCACCAGAAACAGCTACAGGTACAGAAATACCGTTACTTGTAGTTGTTGTATTAGAACTTGTTGTAGTTGTATAAGTATCTTCTTCTTTATCTCTTAAGCCAACACCTTCAGCTACGTCTTGGATGATGCCTCCAACCCACGTCTTCTTATCTTTTTCGTTAAGAGTCGTTTTAGATGTTGTTGTCGTTGTGGTTTCATTACCATTTGCTGAAGCATAACGTGAAACAAACACACCATCATGCAAAGCTTGGCTAAAAGATGTACTACCTAAAATACTTGAATTCCATGTTTGCTTAACATAATCATGATAAGACATACTATTATCAGTCCACTTTAATAAAGCTTCTTGAAACTGACGTGTATCAAATAACGGACGAATAGTTGGTTGCATTAAAGCAAAATGGCCTTTTTTCAATTCAACATCTCCCCAAGATTCTAAATAATGTGGAGCTGCAGCTTGATATTCCGTTTCTAATGCTGTTTCATCTGCTTTCATAGTAAAAGAAACAGAAAGATCTGTTTGCTTCATACCTTCAGAAAAATCTGCAGCATTTGGTAATGTATATAGTGGATTAACGCCACTCATAATAATAGCGCCAACTTTTCCTGCTTTCATGTCAGCAATTAAAGTCATGACTGCTTTATCATTTCCTTGTTTTGTTTTTATTGGTGTATTTGGATCAAACGCTTGGCTATTTAAGAATTCATTGATTGCTAAAACAACTGTTTGCGCATTCACATCTTGAATACCAGTTACAACAACACCTTTACTGCCTGCTTTTTTCAATTCGGAAGCTGCTTTTTGAACGGCTTCATTTATGTGTTCAGGTAATTCACCTGAAACAGAACCTCCAACTACATAGCTATATAATTTGGCTAGAGCTACTTTTTGCTGACTTGGTGTTAAAGGCACACGCTTATCTGCATTTGCTCCTGTAATAGATAAGTTAGATTCAAACTGAATATGACGTGACATTTTTCCATTAGTAGGAACTTTATTCTTGGCATAACCAGAATCAAATCCGCCACATTGCCAATCGCCCAGAAAATCTGCTCCAACAGAAACAATTGTCATGGCTTTTGTAAAGTCATAATTAGCAAGTCCACGTTCACCATAGTTTGCTTCAAAAGCATCTAAAGCTGCAGATTCAGAAATAGCATCATATTGTACATGACGCACATTACCAAATTTTGCTTTAAACTCATTAACTAATTTAGAGGTTGATGGACTAGCATACGTTTGTGTTAATAACACAATAGCTTTGCCAGAACCACTTAAACTTGTTAATTTCTGACCAACTTCGGCATCAAATTCACTCCATGAAATAGGCTCACCTGCTTTCATTGGACCTTGAATTCGCATACTGTCGTACAATCCTAAAACCGAAGCATTCACTCTAGCATTTGCATGACCATTGGTAGCAGCTAATGTGTTCTTTTCAATTTTAATTGGACGACCTTCACGAGTTTTAACTAAAACAGACGCATAGTCATAACCATCAGCAATTGTTGTTGCGTAATAGTTTGCAACACCAGGCGTAATTTCCTCTGGCTGCACAACATAAGGTATAGACTTAATAACTGGTCCTTCGCAAGCGGCTAATGATGCAGCAGCTGTACTAAAACCAACATATTTTAAGAAATCACGACGTGTTGTTTTAGAACTCTCTAACGATTCTTTATTACCTAAAAATTCGTCTGTAGGGATTTCTGAAACAAATTCGTTTTGTTTTAGCGTCTCAACAATTGAGCTATTCTCGTTTAGCTCTTCAACACTTTTCCAGTATTTCTTGTTTGATGACATATTATATAATTGAATTACTTCTTATTAATTTATTTAACGTTTTAAATCCCTTTTATGAGATTTCCACTTTCGTGGAAGCTACTAATATACTATTTAGTAGTGACACTTACCACATTCCAGACCACCCATTTGAGCAGCTGTTAGCTTGTCTACGCCATACTTTTTAGATAATTCTTCATGAATTTTCGTGTAGTATGCATTGTCTTCTACCTTCACATTTGTTTCTCTGTGACAGTTAATACACCATCCCATTGTTAATGGAGCGTGTTGATACATGATTTCCATTTCCTCTACAGGTCCATGACAAGTTTGACATTCAATTCCTGCAACAGAAACGTGCTGTGAGTGATTAAAATATGCGAAATCTGGCAAGTTATGAATACGAAGCCATTTAACCGGTTGTGTTTCTCCTGTATATTTTTGTTCAGCATCATCCCAACCTACAGCAGCATAAAGTTTCTTAATTTCACCATCGTAAAATTCTTTGCTGTAATCCTCTGTTGCTGTTTCTGGCGCTACTTCATAAATTGATTTATGACAATTCATACAAACATTTAAGGAAGGAATCCCTGAATGCTTACTCACACGCGCTGATGAGTGACAGTACTTACAATCAATACCATTATCACCTGCGTGAATTTTATGAGAATAATGGATTGGTTGCACCGGCTGATAACCTTGATCGACTCCTACTTGCATAAAGTAGCCATAAACGAAATAACCACTTGCTAATAATAAAATGATAGCTGAAACCAGTACTAAAAACTGATTTTGAATAAAAGCTTTCCAAATTGGTGTTCCTTTTGTTTCAGAAACATCTACCCCTTTTGCTTCTGCAAAACGATTAAGTGTTTGTCTTACTAAAACAAGTGCCATTGCTAATAAAGCAAAAAGTACCGTTAATGCGCCTAAAATAATCTTGTTAGACATACTTGAATCATCAGACACACCTCCTTGCGCTGCTACCGCCTGAACACCTACTGGTGGAGCTGGAGCTTCTTCAGCAGTATATGCTAAAACATCACTAATGTCTTGATCTGATAATTGTGGAAAGGCTGTCATTGCAGCACCTCCATACTCATTGAATATTTTATTAGCATACGTATCTCCAGATTTAACTAGAGCGGAACTGTTACGGATCCAAGAACTTAACCATTCTCGATCTAAACCTTCACTTTCAGCCAGACGCTGCTCTACATTTCGTAAGGCAGGACCTGTCATCTTCTTGTCTAATTTATGACAAGCAGCACAGTTGGCATTAAATAAAGATTTACCGTTAACTGGATCACCTTCTTGAGCAGAAAGCGATGTTGAAAATGCTAATAAAATAACTAAACTTAAACGTAAAATGTTCTTGCCTAATTTTCGGTGATTCACCTGTTTCATATTATTGGTTGAATTAACTTCTAAACTTTGGTATGATTTTTTCAATTAACAAAAGAAAAAAAATACAATAATAAAATCTCTCGCAAAAGTAACATATAAAGTCGATTTTAGAAATGTTACAGAACTGTTAATTGCTAATTTAGAGAAATTCTAAATAATAAAAGTACAGACATTTAAGTTATAATCTTTTACATTTGTAACAAATACTATTGAAAATGAATTTATTGAGCAGATATTCCACTACACTAATAACGTTAAGTTTAGCATTTAGTGTTAATTTATTTTATGCCCAAGAAGGCACAATCACCATAAATCAGGCTCCTGAACTAGACACTTTATTAGCTTTAAAGAAAGAAATGAATGTATCAGATAGTGATTCTGATCGCTATAAGATTCAAATTTTTTCTGGAGATAGAAGTGGAGCTAATGCAGCCATAAAACAATTTAAGGAATCCTTTACCCAATGGAATGCGGTAGACATTTATGAAACGCCTA
>DIAL01000067.1:67698-67853 GCA_002414705.1 Flavobacteriaceae bacterium UBA5079 | reverse complement strand
AGACATTTATGAAACGCCTAAATATAAAGTATGGGCAGGGAATTTTAGAAGCCGTTTGGAAGCAGACAGAGCTCTTGAAATAATTAAAAAAGAGTTCAGTGATGCGTTTCGTTTTAAGCCTAAAAAGAAAGAAAAAAACAAAGAATAAAAAGAGA
>DIAL01000067.1:66641-67533 GCA_002414705.1 Flavobacteriaceae bacterium UBA5079 | reverse complement strand
AAGAGTGCCAATTGGCACTCTTTTTTTTTGAGATATATTGAAAATTTATTTCAATTTCTTTTTAACTTCTACTTCATGGTAAGCTTCAATAATGTCGTTTTCTTTTAGATCATTATAGTTTTTAATTTGCATACCACAATCATATCCTTTTGCAACTTCTTTAGCATCATCTTTAAAACGTTTTAATGACGCTAATTCACCTGTGTAGACAACAACACCATCACGAATTAAACGGATACCTGAATTTCTAAATATTTTACCGGTTAACACCATACAACCAGCAATACTTCCAATTTTAGATACTTTAAATATTTCTCTAATTTCAGCAGTACCTGTAACCTCTTCTTTAAGCTCTGGAGACAACATACCTTCCATAGCATCTTTAAGATCATTTATGGCATCATAAATAATAGAGTACATACGGATATCAATTTCTTCCTTATCAGCAATGCTTCTAGCATTACCCATTGGACGAACATTAAATCCTATAATAACCGCATCAGATGCTGAAGCTAATAAAACATCACTTTCTGTAATTGGTCCAACACCTTTATGGATTATATTAACTTGTATTTCTTCTGTTGATAGTTTCTGGAATGAATCCGTTAAGGCTTCTACTGAACCATCCACATCACCTTTAAGGATAATGTTTAATTCTTGGAAATCACCTAAAGCAATTCGACGACCAATTTCATCCAAGGTAATATGACGCTGCGTTCTAACAGATTGTTCACGTTGTAATTGTGTACGCTTGGTTGCAATTTGTTTTGCTTCACGCTCGTCTTCAAAGACATTAAATTTATCACCTGCTTGTGGTGCTCCATCTAAACCTAATATAGATACTGGTGTTGATGGACCTGCTTCTTTTACTTCATGTCCACGCTCATCTTGC
>DIAL01000067.1:61531-66495 GCA_002414705.1 Flavobacteriaceae bacterium UBA5079 | reverse complement strand
TTGCATGGCCTTAACTTTACCACTGTTTTTACCAGCTAATACATAGTCCCCTATTCTTAAAGTTCCTGCTTGAACTAAAATAGTTGACACATAACCACGCCCTTTGTCAAGAAATGCCTCTACAACGGTTCCAGTGGCACGTTTATTTGGGTTTGCTTTCAGCTCTAATAATTCAGCTTCAAGCAATACTTTTTCTAATAACTCTTTAACACCAAGTCCTGTTTTAGCTGAAATATCATGGGACTGAATTTTACCACCCCAATCTTCAACTAACAAGTTCATTTGCGCCAAACCTTCCTTTACTTTTTCAGCATTTGCCCCTGGTTTATCAATTTTGTTGATTGCGAAAACAATTGGCACATTAGCTGCTTGAGCATGCGCAATAGCCTCTTTGGTTTGCGGCATGATAGCATCATCCGCAGCAATTACAATAATAGCAATATCTGTTACTTGTGCTCCACGAGCACGCATAGCTGTAAAGGCTTCGTGACCTGGTGTATCTAAAAATGCTATTTTCTGACCACCTTCTAATTGAACACCATAGGCACCAATATGTTGTGTAATTCCACCTGATTCACCAGCTATTACATTTTCCTGACGAATATTATCTAATAATGATGTTTTACCATGATCTACGTGACCCATAACCGTAACTATAGGTGCGCGTTCTAATAAATCTTCTGGTTTGTCTTCTACAATTTCAATTGAATCTTCAATTCCAGCTGTTACAAATTCTACTTCATAACCAAACTCATCTGCTACAATAGATAACGTTTCAGCATCTAAACGCTGGTTCATGGTAACCATCATACCTAACGACATACAAGCCGATATAATTTGTGTTACAGACACATCCATC
This sequence comes from Flavobacteriaceae bacterium UBA5079, assembly GCA_002414705.1. GTDB lineage: Bacteria > Bacteroidota > Bacteroidia > Flavobacteriales > Flavobacteriaceae > Algorimicrobium. The sequence goes on along the minus strand of DIAL01000067.1, from coordinate 65,636 downwards.
ATGGTTGCAACTTCGCTAGCTGTAACAAATTCTGTTACTTTTAATATTTTGCTATCTGCTGCTTCTGCTTGTAAATCTTTTTCCGTTTGTTCACGGTGTTGATCTCGCTTATCACGACGATATTTAGCACCTTTTCCTTTACTTGATTTACCTTGAAGTTTCTCAAGCGTTTCACGTACTTGTTTCTGCACGTCTTCCTCGCTTGGCTCTTCTTTTACAACATTACGACGTCCTTTTCCTGCAGCTGCTGGCTTACCTTTAAATCGGTCATTACCTCCTCTTGCAGGTGCTGAACCTGTTGAACCAGTTGCTCCAGGAGCACCAGCTTTACTTATACGACGACGTTTCTTTTTAGGATCGGCCGCTTTATTGTCAGTCTTTTTCTTCGGCTTTTTAAATTGTGATAAGTCTATTTTTTCACCAGCAATTTTAGGTCCCGTAAGTTTTTGATATTGTGTCTTTAGTCGCTCATCAACAGGTGTTTTGGCAGCATTATCGCCTTCAGATTTTGGCGCTTCTGACTTAGATTCTTCTGCTTTTGGCTGATCTGTTTTTGGCGTGTCTTTTTTAGGAGCTTCTACTTTTGGAGTTTCAGTTTTAGGAGCCTCAGATTTTGGTTTTTCTGCAGGTTTAGAAGATGGCGTGTCTTCTTTTTTTGCTTTAACCTCTGGCTGTTTTACTTCTACATCTTTAGGTTTCTCTTCAGATTTAGGAGTCGCTTCTGGGGCAACTTTTGTTTTAGCAACAGGAGCTTCCTCTTTTGGTTTTTCGGCTTTTTTCTTATTGGCATCTAAATCGATTTTACCAACTTGCTTTGGACCAGAAAGAGTAGATTTTGCTTTAACAACTTCAGCTTCTTTAGCTTTAGCTATTGCTTCGCGTTCTGCTTTTTCCTTTTCTTTAACCTCAATTTCTTGCTCACGCTGAACTCTTAACGCCTCTTTTTCCTTTTGTTTTGCTTCACTAACCTCTTGAGATGCCATTTTTTTATTAGCATCTGTTTGAAATTCACCAGCAAGCACATCAAAAGTTTCTTGAGAAATCTTTGTTGTTGGACGCTTCTCAATATCAATGCCTTTCGAATCCAGAAATTCTACAGCACGATCTAAAGAAATGTTTAGCTCACGTAATACTTTATTTAATCTAATTGTTTCAGCCATAAATCGCCTTTAATATAACCTAATATTTGTTAATCTTCGAACTCTTCTTTAAGAATTCTAATTATTTCTATAATTGTTTCTTCTTCTAAATCGGTACGCTTCACTAAATCTTGAACATCTTGTTCTAATATGCTCTTAGCAGTATCTAAACCAACTTTACTAAATTCTTTAATAATCCAAGGTTCAATTTCATCACGGAATTCAGATAATTCAACATCTTCTTCTGCACCTTCTCTAAACACATCAATCTCATAACCTGTTAATTGACCTGCTAAACGAATATTGTGACCACCACGACCAATTGCTTTACTAACCTCTTCTGGTTTCAATATAGCTTCGGCACGTTTGTTTTCTTCATCAATTTTAATGGATGTTACACGCGCTGGACTTAATGCTCTGGTAATATAGAGCGGTAAGTTACTGGTGTAATTAATAACGTCAATATTTTCGTTTCCTAACTCGCGAACAATACCGTGAATTCTTGATCCTTTCATACCAACACAAGCACCAACTGGATCTATTCTGTCATCATAAGAATCCACAGCAACTTTTGCTTTTTCTCCTGGAATACGCACCACATTTTTAATAGTGATTAAACCATCAAAAACTTCAGGTATTTCTTGCTCAAACAACTTCTCTAAAAACACAGGAGCTGTTCTGGACATAATAATAGCTGGCTTATTACCTTTAAGCTCAACGCTTTCAATAATTCCACGAACATTATCTCCTTTTCTGAAGAAATCTGAAGGTATTTGTTTTTCTTTTGGAAGAATAATTTCATTTCCTTCATCATCTAGCAAAATAACTGCTCTATGACGAATATGATGAACCTCTGCCGTATAAATTTCACCTACTAAATCTTTAAATTGTTTATAGATATTCGTATTATCATGTTCGTGAATTTTTGAAATTAAGTTTTGTCTTAATGCCAAAATAGAACGACGTCCTAAATCAATTAATTTCACTTCTTCAGACACATCTTCACCAACTTCAAAATCCGGCTCAATTTTACGAGCTTCTGATAATGAAATTTCTTGATTAGGCTCTTCTACTTCACCATCTGCAACAACAATACGATTTCTCCATATTTCTAAATCGCCTTTATCTGGGTTAATAATAATATCAAAATTATCATCATCACCAAATTTCTTTTTAAGGGCGTTTCTAAAAACGTCTTCTAAAATCGCCATTAACGTTACACGATCGATTAATTTATCGTCTTTAAACTCTGAAAACGAGTCAATTAACGCAAGATTCTCCATATCTCTCTTTGAATTAAAATTTTATCATAACTTTTGCTTCTACAATATCTTGATAGGCTATTTCTGCCTTTTTTTGTACTGTCACTTTTCCTTTACCTACTGGTTTTGGCTCTCTTGCCTTCCACTCTAAGGTAATATGTGTATCGGTAGCATCTGTAAGCATACCGATTACTTCCTCTTCTTTTGTTCGTAATTCAATATCTCTACCAATATTTTTCTTATACTGTCTGGCATGAACTAAAGGTGCTGTTGCACCTCCAGAAGCCACTTCTAAAGAAAAATCATGTTCGTCTCTATCAATATTATGCTCAATGGCACGACTTATAAATACACAATCAGCTACAGTAACGCCATGATCGCCATCTATAATGACCAAAATAGCATTGTCTGCTCCCATGGTGAAATCGATTAGAAATAAATCCTCTCTCTCCTCAAGGGCATCTTTCAATAGGCTTTCTACAGTTTGTCTTAACATATTCGGTACAAAAAATTTGTATAAAAAGAGGGGACTTTAGGTCCCCTCATTTATTCTTTTTCTTACTACGCTGCAAATATACAACAATTTAATTGAATTCCATAATGAATGAAATATCAATTTTTTTCTTTAATTTAGTGATTGAAAACAATATGATAAAAAACCATTACATGAAAAAAATTCTTGTTCCAACCGATTTTTCAAAAGAAGCAGAACAGGCACTAAAAGTCGCTGCACAATTAGCAAAAAAACACGGTAGCGAAATTTACTTGCTTCACATGTTAGAGCTGCCATTAGACCAAGTGGATGCTTTAAGCCAGTATAGTGAGTTACCAGAAGCTATGTTTTTCATGAAACTAGCGCATCAAAAGTTCGAAAACACTATGGCTCAAGATTATTTACAAGGTATAACGGTTCATGAAACGGTAGATTTTAATCAAACCTTTACTGGTATTTCTAACACCTGTAAAGAACACGATATTGATTTGATTGTCATGGGATCACATGGTGCCAACGGATTTAAAGAAATGTTTATTGGATCCAATACCGAAAAAGTTGTTAGAACAGCTGAAGCGCCAGTTCTGGTTATCAAAAACGATCACACCAATTTTGAAATAAACGATTTTGTTTTTGCATCAGATTTTAAAAATGACAATAAAGAAACATATAGACAAGCCATAAAATTAGCAATGGCACTGAATGCTAAAATTCATTTACTGTTTGTTAATACGGCTAATAATTTTGTAACAACAGCTATTGCAAAAGGTCGGATTTTAGAGTTTATAGCTGGTAATGATTTTGAAAATTACACCATTTCTATATATAATGATGATAGTGTTGAAAAAGGAATATTAAACTTTTCGCATACCATTGGTGCTGATTTAATTGGTATTAGTACACATGGCAGACAAGGGATTGCACATTTCTTTAATGGTAGTATAAGTGAAGATTTAGTCAATCACGCTAAAAGACCAGTAGTTACTTTTAAAATATAACTATAAAAATAATTTTGTTTTACAAGAAAAGCCTTCGAATAACAATTTGAAGGCTTTTCTTGTATTTATAACTCGAAACATCTTTTAAGAAGAATATAATCCAAATTAAATATATTTTTAAACCAAAACCTCCTAAAATCAAAAAATCCTAACCATAAAAATGATTAGGATTCTCTTTAACTAGTTGGCCCACTAGGTCTCGAACCTAGACTC
>DIAL01000067.1:61124-61362 GCA_002414705.1 Flavobacteriaceae bacterium UBA5079 | reverse complement strand
TGAGGATGCAAATTTAATACAATTATTTATTTGCGCAAGCATTTTTTGAATAAAATAAAATCTAAATACTTAACGTTTCCTTAAAAGCATGTGGGATTTGATATTTATTGTTAAATTCGCCTTATCTAAAATTTGCAATTACATGACACATATTAACTTTAAAAAGTGGAATACTATATTAGGATGGTTCGCTTTTTTAGTCGCATTCATTACTTTTGGACTCACAGTTGAACCTACT
>DIAL01000067.1:59467-61021 GCA_002414705.1 Flavobacteriaceae bacterium UBA5079 | reverse complement strand
GGACTCACAGTTGAACCTACTGTAAGTTTTTGGGATGCAGGTGAATATATCTTAACTTCAGCAAAATTACAAGTTGGACATCCACCTGGAGCACCATTGTTTCAAATGTTTGGTGCCTTCTTTTCTATGTTTGCTATGGAGCCATCGCAAGTGGGTTTTATGTTAAATATGATGAGTGCTGTAGCTAGTGCTTTTACTATTTTATTCATGTTTTTTACCATTACACTTTTATTAATAAAGTTAATTGGCGAACCTGAAACATTAAATAATAATCAAAAAATCGCCATTTTAGGGAGTGCTTTGGTAGGAAGTTTAGCGTTTACATTCACCGATTCGTTTTGGTTTAATGCCGTTGAAACGGAAGTTTATGCCATGGCAACCTTAATTATGTCCGTTTTGTTCTGGTTAGGTTTACGTTGGGAACGCGATATGGACAACCCTAGAGGAAACCGTTGGCTCATTCTAATTGCATTTATTATAGGCCTGTCCTTTGGTGTGCACTTTATGGGATTACTAACCATTCCTGCTATTGGATTAATTTATTATTTTAAAAATTACAAAACCATTACTATAAAAAACTTCATTATTGCTAATGTAGTTTCAGTTGCTATTTTACTTTTTATATTTAAGCTTTTAGCACCTAATATTCTACGTATTTTTAGCGCTACGGAAATATTCTTCGTAAATTCATTTGGACTACCTTTCAATTCAGGAACTATTTTTGCTGGTATTGTTTTAGTAGCTTTAATTTATTTCGGACTTAAATACACACGAGATAAAAATTACAAACACCTCAACACCGGGCTTCTTTGTGTAACCTTTATTATTATTGGCTTTTCATCTTGGCTTATGCTTCCTATTCGTGCCAATGCCGATGTTGTTATTAATGAAAACGATCCAAGTGATGCTCGAGAGCTTTTAGCCTACTATAATTTAGAACAATACCCAGAAACACATTTGTTTTATGGGCCACAATTTACAGATCAGTATTCGGGTTTAGATGCGAATGAGCCTTATGTAGATGATAAACCAAACTACGAAAAAGACTTAAAAACGGGTAAATACGTCATTATAAACGATTGGGAAAAAGCGCGACAAAACTACAACGCTGATCATGCTTCCATATTACCACGCATGTGGAGTGGCGAAAATGCTGAAAATTATATGATTTTTACTGGGTATTTAGATTTCAAACTGAAACCAGAATATCAAATGGAAAACGAGCTACGTGCTGCTATTAACAACTTTAAAAATGAAGTTGCCAACGGCATGGTGGATTATGAAGATTATCATAAATTCTTGAAACAAAATAGTCAGATTATTGATGTTGAAAAACCATCATTAGGACACAATGTTGCCTACATGCTAGAATATCAATTAGGCTATATGTATTGGCGTTATTTTATGTGGAACTTTGTTGGAAGACAAAATGATGTTCAAGGAAAACTAGATGATTTTAATGGAAACTGGCTAAGTGGTATTGGTTTTATTGATGAATGGCATTTAGGCTTACCGCAATCCGATTTGCCAAGTGATGTTTCTGAAAACAAGGCG
>DIAL01000067.1:56114-59414 GCA_002414705.1 Flavobacteriaceae bacterium UBA5079 | reverse complement strand
ACAAGGCGCGAAACACCTATTTCTTCCTACCATTTATACTCGGATTAATAGGCTTGTTCTTTTTATATAATAAAGACAAAAAATTATTCTGGGTCATGTTGGTATTCTTCCTATTTACAGGCTTAGCCATTCAAGTTTATACCAACGTAAGGCCATTTGAACCGCGTGAACGCGACTATTCCGTAGTTGGCTCTTTTTATGTGTTTGCTATCTGGATAGGTTTTGGTGTGTATGCGTTATTTGAGATGTTACAAACCAAAGTTAAGTCGAAAATATTAGCACCAGCAATAACCGTTTTATGCCTCATTTTAGTACCAGGAATTTTAGCTGCTAATAATTGGGACGATCATGACCGTTCTGATAAATATACAGCTCGTGCTATGGCTAAAATGTATCTAGATTCCTGTGCGGAAAACGGCATCTTATTCTCAATTGGAGATAATGACACGTTTGCATTATGGTATGCACAAGAAATTGAAGGTTACAGAACCGATGTTCGTGTAGTTAACACTAGTTTATTCCAGACCGATTGGTATATAGACCAAATGAAACGCAAAGCTTACGAAAGTGACCCTGTTCCTTCTTCTTTAACTCATGAACAATACCGTTTTGGAACACGTGATTATATTATGAAGAAAACCTATTATCAGGATGCGCAAGGAAAACCACAGCCACTTTTAAATACGGATACCCTATACATTAAAGACTTCATGGATTTTGTAACGAGTGATAATCCAAAAACGAAGTTTAAGTATATTTTACAGATGCAAGGCGAAGATCCAAGTTACTATCCTTCACAATTACAAAACTCAAACTATTTTCCGGTTGAAAATATTCGCGTGCCTGTAAACAAGGAAAACGCTTTAAAATATGGCATTGTTGATCCAAAAGACGCCGATAAAATGGTTGACTTTTTAGACATTAAAATTACCGATGGCGCCATTTATAAAAATCGTTTATTAATGTTAGACATAGTCGCTACAAACGATTGGAAACGTCCAATTTATTTCACAGGTGGTGCTTTTGGCAACGACGATTATATTTGGATGAAAGATTACCTGCAATTAGATGGTATGGCTTACAAATTAGTCCCAATTAAAACACCAGTAAACAGAGCAAACCCTTTTGATATGGGTCGTGTGGATAGCGACTTTATGTATGATAAAGTTAAAAACTGGGATTGGGGAAATAGCGGAAATTCAGATATTTATCACGATGTAGAAACCCGTAAAAATGCCATAACCTATCGTGGTAATTTAGCACGTTTAATTGAGCAATTAATCAACGAGGAACAACCTGAAAAAGCTGAAGAAATAGCAGACATTGCTATGGATAATATGCCAGTAGACTATTTTGGTTACTACACGTTATTAGAACCATACATTAGTGCTTATTATGAAATTGGTTCCCAAGAAAAAGCACGAAAACTTTTTATGGATGTTGCTGAAAAATATCAAGAAAGCTTAACATATTATAGTAAGCTAGATGAGGAACAACAGCGTTTTGTATTTGAACAAATTTACACAGATATAGAACGTTATAAGAGCATAGTTGATGTTGTAATTACGTACGATAAAGAATTTGCTAAAACAGAAACAAAAACGTTTTCTAATTTCTTGAATCTATTCAGTCATTTTTATGGTGGTGATGATATTCCCACAACCGAAGAAACACCAGAACCATTAGACATTGATATACTTCAAGAGGATACTATGCGTATTACTCCTGTAGAAGATTAAGAATCATGGGCATTGTTCCTGTTAAAACACCAACACTTATAAAAAAAATACTCCCAGACTATGTTTGGGAGTTTTCTACTTCTGAAAAGATTTTATATCTCACGTTTGATGATGGTCCAACACCAGAAATAACAAAATGGACGCTTGATATATTAAAACAATTTGAAGCAAAAGCTACCTTCTTTTGCATTGGTAATAACATTCAAAAACATCCAGGTATTTTTCATTCTATTCTAAATGATGGCCATCGAATTGGGAACCACTCAAACACGCATTTAAAAGGTTGGAAAACATCCGTTGAAAATTATATTTCAGATGTTCATGAGGCTCAAAAAATTATTATTTCTGAATTGAATAAATCAGACACAACTTCTCAAAAATTAAACAGCTCGCTCCTATTCAGACCTCCTTATGGACAAATAAAACCGAGTCAAGGTAAAGCCTTGAAAACATTAGGATATACAGTTGTTACTTGGAATATTTTATCGTTTGACTGGGATAAAGAAACACATCCAGAAACGTGCTATAATAATGTTATCAGTAAATCTAAACCAGGAAGCATCATTGTATTTCACGATAGCGTAAAAGCATCAAAAAGCTTAATGTATGCGTTGCCTAAAGTATTAGAATACTTTTCTGAAAAAGGTTTTCGTTTCGAAACACTTCCAATTTAAATACGTTTTATACGTATTCTTTAATAATACCAATAAGTGTATTAGCATCCTGCTCACCGCTGTGACGCCATTTCATTTCGCCATTTTTGTAGATAATTAATGTTGGCAAGCCTTTAACGCGAAGTGCTTCGGCTAATTCTTTATTTTTATCAACATCAATTTTAATGACTTTTGCTTTATCACCAAGTGCTGCGGCTACATCTCGCAATACCGCATGCATAGCCGTTGATTGGTCGTTCCATTCCGTAAAAAAGTCTAATAAGACTGGAATATTGACATCTATAAGTTCCCCAAATTTTGACATATAATTTTATATTAGGTCAAACGTGTTATTACAAACCTACGTAATTTTTTTATATTTTGACTAACAGTTGGTTAAGTCAGGTATATTCACCTGAAAATTAAACATTTTGGTTACCTTTTTTTAACTCAATAACCGTTACTTCTGGCCAAATACCAACACGTCCAGGAAAGGCGTGATACCCAAAACCACGATTTACATTAATATAGCGTCCAAATTCTTTATACAATCCAGCCCATTGCTTGTAAATATATTGAGACGGACTCCACTTAAACCAGCCTGGAATTTCAATACCCATTTGTAAGCCATGTGTATGTCCACTTAATGTTAAATGATAATTAAAATCGTTAGTCTTCACTTTATATTCCCAATGAGATGGGTCATGCGTCATTAAAATTTTAAACTCATCTTTACCAACTAGAGATGATGCTTTATCCAAATTTCCTGCTTGATTAAAACCTTTTCCCCAGTTTTCGACACCAATCAACGCTAATTTCTGGCCGTCCTTTTCAATATAACGATGTTCGTCCAAAAGCAAATCAAAACCAATTTTAGGGTGCAAATCCTTTACGGCTTGAAAATTTCT
>DIAL01000067.1:48083-56002 GCA_002414705.1 Flavobacteriaceae bacterium UBA5079 | reverse complement strand
CTACGGCTTGAAAATTTCTTACCTTTTCTTCAGGTGAATCCCATTGCACATAATCTCCATAATCATGATTTCCTAACACTGAAAATTTACCAAAAGGCGCATCTAATGTTTTAAAAACATCAATCCAATCATCCATTTCTGTCGCCATATTATTAACCAAATCACCTGTAAATAACATTAAATCGGATTTCTGCTGATTAATTAAATCTACACCGTATTGGATTTTTTCTTTATTGGTAAAACTGCCGGAATGAATATCTGAAATTTGGGTAATTTTAAACCCATCAAAAGCATCTGGTAAATCATCAAACGTTAGTTGATATTTTAAAACTTTGTAGTTGTAACGTCCTTGAAAAATACCATAAATAAAAGCTGCAAACGGAATGGCAGCCATACCCAATGCTATTTTTGCTACAAAAATACGTCGACTCTCAAAAACGGCTGTTTCACCTGGAGTTACCCATGAATACCCTTTTCTAAAAACACGAAAAACATCCTCGCCAAACATAATGACAACCAATAATAATTTCGGAATTAAAAAAGTTAACATAAAACCTGCAGCCAACTGAAACGTATTAGTCTGCCCTGCGCTTCTTGGTGTAATATAAATAACATACAAAAAGTAAACATAGATAGCTATTGCAGCTAGAACCCAAATAGCACGAATTACTTTGTTTTTCGTGATTGTTTTTAGTGCTTGGAAAGCATAAAACTCCAGAAAACAAATAACAACAGCAAATATAATGAAGGTGATAATCCAACGTGACATAACATTTCTATTTCAAGCGTTTGCAAAGATACTGCTAAAATACCCAAGCAGATTTTAAGGTGATGTTAAAATTAAAAACCATTTAAACTCATTATTTCTACATCCTTTAAATGTTTAGCTTCTGTTTTAAAAACTATGAATTTGGTTTTATTGGGTAACAAATCGAAGTAATTGTCGGAAAAACGTCCAGTCTCCTTACAAAACAAAAACACATCTTTTTGAAGCGTTTTTGATGATAATGAAATGGTAAAACCTCCTTCAGTTTTTGTAATAGTCTTCTGAATAGCTTTTGGTGGTAAATCTAAATCCTTCGGCTTTACCAAATAGAAAAGTGATCTGGATTCTTGAAATTCAGAAACAATAACTGCCTTATTTTTATTGAATGAGAATTCAGATAAATCTATCGTTTGTTTTATTGCGCTTGAATTAGGTTTAACTTCAATTTCTTGTGAATCTTCCCAAATAATATCACCAGAAAAATCCATTACTTGAGTTGAAATTGCTCCAGACATGTATTCGAATCCGTCATTAATCAGAAATATGTTTAGTAAATCCTTTTCAACTTCCGAGGAAATCAGGATGTTTTCAAAACTGCGTTTCGCCTTAAAATGCAAAGCTTTCCAATGACCAAAAAAATCAATACTCGACCAAGAAATTGCTGGCCAACAATCGTTTAATTGCCAAAATAAAGTTCCCATATTAAACGGTTTAGCTCTGCGTTGTGCTTCAATGCCTTTAGTTAAACCATAGGCTTGGAGCAACTGACTCATATATACATAATCTTTAGGATTGTTCGGCACTGGAAAATCCCGAGCCATATACGTATCTATCAATTCAAAGCCTCTAGCATGCTTTTGTTGATTTTTAAAGCCTTCAGAAGTAATATCCAACGAATCTGTATCATTTTGATTTATAAAATTGACTACCTCGTAACTTGGAAACGACTGAAATCCAAATTCACTCATAAAACGTGGTACGTGTTCTTCAAAATGTTCAAATGGATAACCGTCATGCCAAACCCACCAATCGTGTGCATCACCTTGAAACTCAAATTGTGGGTTTCCACGACCAAATTTCGGCGATGTTTCCCAATAATCTGTATCAGTTAATGTCGCTACTGTTTTTGGTAATATAGAGTCGAAAACCTTTAAATAATTATCCCAAATCTCTGTTTTTTCAGTTTCAGATCTGCCATCCTGCCAACCCCAACGATGCCAACCTTCGGAATTTTCGTTATTGCCACACCACAAGGCTATGGACGCATGATTTCGTAAGCGCTTAACATTATCAACCGCTTCCAGTTGGATGTTTTCTAGAAATTCCAAATCGCCAGGATACATAGCACAAGCAAACATAAAATCTTGCCAAATAAGGATGCCTTTTTCATTGCATAACTCGTAAAAAATATCGTTTTCATAAATACCGCCTCCCCAAACGCGCAACATGTTCATATTGGCAGCAACCACATCATCTAATAATTTGTTGTAATGTGCATCAGTTACTTGGTTTTGTAAACTATTTTGTGGAATATAATTAGCGCCTTTAGCATAAACTGGTTTGCCATTGACTTCAAAATAAAAGGATTCGCCCAGGCTATCTTTTTCAGTAATTAAATCTATGGTTCGTAACCCTTTTTTTATAGAAATAGAATCTAAAACCGATTCGTCCTTCAGAATAACTACTTTAATATCGTATAAATATGGTTCACCCAAATTATGTGGCCACCAACGCTTGGGGTTTTTAATCGTAAAGTTAAATTGGGTTTTATCTTTGTCTGACATATAACCGGATTGGACTAATGAATCATTCACATAGAGATCATAGTCTAAATTTGCAATAGCCGTTTGTAAATTAAAACTGGCATTAAGTTTTGCTAGCGAATCATTTAAGAACTCCTGTTTAATATAAATATCGTGAATTTTCAAGGTATTCCAAGCAACCAATTTCACAGGTCGCCAAATTCCAGATGTATTTAGTTTTGGTCCCCAATCCCATCCGTATTGAAATTGGGATTTTCTGGTAAAAACACGATTCCCTTCTGGAAGTAAATAGTTTAATTTTCGCTTGTTTTCTTCTTCAAATTTTGTGGTGTTTTCTAGCAGGACTCTTAACGTATTTTCTTTTTTTAAAAATGGTTTCACATCAACTGAAAATTCACGAAATGCATTAGTCGTTTTTAAAATCAACGAATCATTTAAATAAACGGTTGCGTAGGTATCCAAACCTTCAAAATTAAGTTCTATATTATTTTTTTGAAGCGTTTTTTCTGAAACATGAAACGTGGTTTGATATTCCCAATCGGTTTTAGAGACCCATTCCACATCTTGCTCATTATTTCCAATAAAAGGATTGGGAATTTGAGCATTTTCTAATAAATCTGAATACACATCACCAGGAATTTGAGCTGGTAGCCAAATTGATGAATCGGTAGCCTTGAACTCCCAATGATCATGAAGCAAAAGCGTTTCGGGTACGTCCTGTTTGGGTTGACAACTAAAACACACTACCAAAACAAATAGCAGACTATACTTCATCTTGAATGGCTTTTAATATCGATTTAATCGTCTCTTCACAAGAAACCGTTTGTTGGGTATTCCCGAAATAATCATGTTTGTTTTCGGTTGAAACAACTTTGGAAGCCGACGCATGAATTTCTTGGAATCCTGCCGATTTAAATTTGGATGCATTTTCTGGATGAATACCAGATCCTGCTAAAATGGTTAATCTATCAGTGGCTTTTTCGTGTAAGGTCTTTAACATATCAAGTCCTTTTTCTGCGGTAGGTTGCAATCCAGATGTCAAAATTCGTTGAACACCCAAATGTATTAATTCCTCTAAAGATTCAAATGGGTTTGGTACACAATCAAAAGCCCGATGAAAGGTGAATGAAAGCGGTTTTGACAATTCAATTAATTCTTGGGTTCTTTGTAAATCTATGGTATTATCAGGAAGTAAAACACCCGAAACAATTCCTTGTACACCTAATAATTTACAGATTTCTATATCCTGTTTCATAATGTGGAACTCCGCATCCGAATAGGTAAAATTTCCAGATCGTGGACGGATTAACACAAAAATAGGGATTTTAAGTGCTTCTATCACCTGTTTAATGAGTCCATAGCTTGGTGTAATGCCTCCAACGGCCAATTCGCTACAAAGCTCAATACGCTGTGCTCCTGCATTTTCAGCATGTAGAGCAGATTGAAAAGAATTGGCACAAATTTCTAGTTGCATATTAATTTACTTTAATTTCATCAACAAATGTCCAAGCCGGATTTCCAGAACCTTGTTTCCTATCTGGAATTATGCCATAATTTGGAATACGAAGTGTTATATAACGTGTTTTGATAATCTTTTCAACTAACACATCAACTAATAATTCTTCAGAAATTGGAATTTCAATTTTTGAAACCGCACCATCATCAAAAATAAGCTCAATCTGTTCTGGAGCATAAATCCACTGACCGTTTCCATTATGGAATCGTGTTGACATGGAACTAATTTCAGTTTCTGTTCCTAAATCGATAATTATTTCGACTGCTTCACCCCAAAACCCTAACCACTCTTTATCGCCATAACGTGAATTACTTCCAGAAATTCCGTTAATCAGTCCATAAGCGCCACTTCCTGGATAAGCGTGATGTGGTTGCACATTTAACGAAATTTTAGCGCCTACAGCTTTATGGTAATTTAGCGATTCAGAAAACACAGCTCCTAGACGTTTATTATTATTAAACACAGCTGCTTTTACCGTAACGCTATTAGAAATTACCAGAGGCAATTTGTACTCTAAAGATGTACTATCTGGTTCTAACCCATTTACTGTGTACCTAATAGTTTTTCCTTTAGTTAGCGTGTTTAAATGGAAGGTATAGATTTTATCTAATTCCATTTTAACCTCGCCATTTACCTCATACAAATGATTGGCATAGTTAATATTGAGGGCGTCCAAACGTTTATTAAAATATTCTAATCTATCAATAAATTGGTTGTAATTTTTATTCAATTCAGTAGACCAAACAACCTCACTCATGGCAATTACACGAGGAAAAGCCATATATTCAACATGTTCCGAATCTGAAATATATTCCGTCCATAAATTTCCTTGTGCGCCAATAACATACGATTTCTCTTTTTCTGGTAAACCAATAGGAATAGGATTAAAACCATATACTTTTTCTAAAGGCAAATATCCGCCTATAGCAACAGGTTCGTTTGGATTTGTAGATTGGTAATAATCAAAATAACTATAGGATGTTGGTGTCATAATAACATCATGTTTTGCTTTCGCTGCTTCAACTGCTCCTTTTATACCACGCCAAGACATAACGGTAGCATTTGGTGCTAAACCACCTTCCAGTATTTCGTCCCAACCAATAATTTGTTTGCCTTTAGAATTTACATATTTTTCAATCCGTTGAATGAAATAGCTCTGTAGTTCATGTTCATCTTTAAGATTTTCATCTTGAATTCTTTTCTGACAAGCATCACACGTTTTCCAATGTGCTTTCGGAACCTCATCACCTCCAATATGGATATACTGATCGGGAAATAAGGGAATAATTTCATCTAATACATTTTCAAGAAATGTAAACGTGCTATCATTACCAGCACAGAAAATATCTTCAAAAACACCCCAAGACTCTGCGACTTTAATAGGTTCTTTTGTACATCCTAATTCAGGATATGCTGCAATGGCTGCTTGTGCATGACCTGGCATTTCAATTTCAGGAATAACCCTTATAAAACGATTTTTAGCATACGCTACTACATCCTTAATCTGTTCTTGGGTATAAAAACCGCCATATTTTTTACCATCAAATTGTTGCGGATTATCACTAAAATGTCCTATTAGTGTTTGATCTCTAAAGGCTGCTATTTCTTGAAGTTTTGGATGTTTTTTTATTTCTATTCGCCAACCTTGATCGTCTGTTAAATGCCAATGAAAGGTATTCATTTTAAGCATAGCTAATGCATCAATATATTTCTTGATAAACTCTATTGAAAATTTATGTCTCGCCACATCCAAATGCATACCACGATACGAGAATTGCGGTTTATCTTGAATAGACACGCATGTAACAGCAATTTCAGCTTTAGTAAATGAGTTATTTTCAAGACCAATTGGTAGTAGCTGCCGTAAACTCTGAACCGCATAAAAAGCACCTTGAACAGTTTTAGCTTTGATGCGTATTTTAGCTGGGAAAACGTCTAATGTATAACCTTCAACATCTTCTATCGTTTCATCTTTCTCAAAAACGATATTAGTGCCAGATTTTAATGAAATAGCACTACCTGTTTCTATATACTCTTTTAAAAATTGTGCGGCAACAGAAAATTCTTCATCGAAAGTTAAACCTGTTTTATTGGAAATAGTAAAAACGCCTTCTATTAGAGTTTGACTATATGGTGTAGGTATTATTTGTGGTGTTATAGGTTGGCTTATCTCTTTAGAACAACCAAAAATCAGGCTCACAAAAACTATAAAAACTAGGGATGTATTGATTTGCATTTTAGTATATTGGGTGTTTAAATTTAGCAATCTATTTTTAATGAAACAGAATCTTTCCATTGTTTTTATTTTATTTCTATTTTTTAGTAGCTGCAAAAAAGCTACTAACACAATCATTCCAGCTAAAAAAGACAAAAATCTAACCACCTACGTTAACCCATTTATTGGAACAGGTGGTCATGGCCATACCTATCCTGGAGCTACCATGCCGTTTGGCATGATGCAACTCTCACCAGATACCAGATTAGATGGTTGGGACGGCTGTTCAGGATATCATTATTCGGATGAATACATATATGGATTTTCGCACACACATTTAAGTGGAACAGGTGTTTCGGATTATGGCGATATTTTACTCATGCCAACTAACGAAGTTGTTTTTAATAACGGTTCTGATGGTAAAAAAGGGTATCGCGCACATTTTTCACATAACAACGAAACAGCCGAACCTGGTTTTTATAAAGTTCATTTAGATTCCACCAATATTGATGTGGAATTAACCGTTTCCAAACGAAGTGGTATTCATAAATACACGTTTCCTGAAAATGATAAACAGATTGTTATTTTAGATTTAGAGCATCGTGATGAGGTTTTAAACTCAAAAGCAACTGTGTATTCCAATACCGAAATTGGTGGTTTCAGACATTCCAAAGCTTGGGCAACTAATCAGATGTTATTTTACAACATTCAATTTTCTAGACCATTTAAAAATATGACGTTTTTAAATGATACAGGAGAAGGGAAACAGGTAAAAGTAGCTTTTGAATTTGATGCAGCAGAAAGTCAATCTCTTGAGATAAAAATTGGAATTTCAGCAGTTGATGAAGCTGGAGCTAAACAAAATTTACAAAAGGAAATTGGCGAAAAAACCTTTGATCAGGTAAAAACCGAAGCTCAAAAAATTTGGGAAGCACAGCTGAATAAAATTGTTATTGAAAGTGATAATGCAGATTATAAAACCAATTTTTACACATCCATGTATCACACCATGATTGCTCCAAACTTGTATCAGGATGTAGATGGTCGTTATCGTGGTATGGATTTGGAAATTCACCAAACAACTGATTTTGATTACTACACCGTTTTTTCACTTTGGGATACCTATCGTGCTGCACATCCGCTTTACACGATTATTGAGCAGGACAGAACCAACGATTTTATCAATACATTTCTTGCCAAATATGATGAAGGTGGTATTATGCCTATTTGGGATTTAAGCGGAAATTACACAGGTTGTATGATTGGTTATCATGCCGTTCCTGTAATTGCCGACGCCTATTTAAAAGGCATTAAAAATTATGATATTGAAAAGGCTTTTACGGCTATGAAACATTCCGCGACTCGTGATAAATTAGGCTTAAAAAGCTATAAAAAATTCGGATTTATTCCAGTTGAAGAAGAAAGCGAATCGGTTTCTAAAACTCTGGAATATGCTTATGACGATTGGACCATTGCACAAATGGCAAAGTCTTTAGGAAAAACGGATGATTACAAAATCTATACCGAACGTGCTCAATATTATAAAAATGTATTGGATCCAGAATCACAATTTATGCGTGGAAGATTTCGCAATACCTGGTTCGCGCCTTTTGATCCGTATGAAGTAAATTTTAACTACACCGAAGCCAATGCATGGCA
>DIAL01000067.1:46046-47911 GCA_002414705.1 Flavobacteriaceae bacterium UBA5079 | reverse complement strand
CCGAAGCCAATGCATGGCAATACAGTTTTTATGTCCCTCAAGACATAACCGGTTTCATGACATTATTAGGTGGCAAAGAAAGACTAGAACAGAATTTAGACAACTTATTTACAGCACAAGCCGAAACCTCTGGAAGAAATCAAGCGGATATTACTGGTTTAATTGGACAATATGCTCACGGAAACGAGCCAAGTCACCACATGGCTTATTTGTATAATTTTGTAAATAAACCGCATAAAGGTCAAGAAAAAATCCATCAAATTTTAACCGAATTATACACCAATACTCCAGATGGCATTTCAGGAAATGAAGACTGCGGACAAATGAGTGCTTGGTATATTTTCTCGTCCATGGGATTCTATCCCGTTACGCCTGGAAGTAATCAATATATCATTGGAGCACCGCTTTTTGAAAAAGCAACCATTAATTTAGAAAGCAACAAGCAATTCACAATTATCGCGAATAATTTAAGTGATTCTAATATTTACGTTGAAAATGTATCGTTAAATGGTGTTGATTTAAACCGAACCTACATAACACACGACGAAATTATTAATGGTGGAACTTTAATTTTCAGCATGACAGACAATCCGGCTATTTGGGGAAGTCGCGACGGTCAAGAACCAAAAACAAACATTGATGAACACCTCATTGTAGCTTCGCCATTTATAGCAAAAGGAGACGTGGCTTTTAAAGAACAAACCGAAGTCGTTTTAGAAAATGTGGATTCCGAAGCCGCTATTTTTTATAAATTAGATGCTGGTGAATTTAAATTATATGAAACACCTTTCATCATATCAAATCCAACCATATTAACAATCTATTCAGAAAAAAACAAAATTAAAAGTTCGGAAATAACCACACAGTTTTATGAAATTGATCCAAATATATCATTAACATTAGAAACCGAATACGCAAACCAATATAATGGTGGTGGACCAAACGCGCTTATTGATGGCATTGTTGGCGCCAAAGATTTCAGAACCGGAACTTGGCAAGGATATCAAAATAAAGATGTGGTTGCCATTGTAGATTTAGGAAGTGAAAAAGAAATTCAAAATTTATATGTTTCGTTTTTAAGAGACCAAAAAAGCTGGATTTTCTTACCAAGGGAAGTCTTATTTTTCACCTCAAATGATGGTAAAAATTTTAAAGAAGTCTTAACTCATAAATTAAAAGAACCAGTTCCTACAGATGAAGTGGATATGGAAACTATTTCACATTCAGAATTAGGCAGAGCACGTTATATTAAAGTTGTTGCCAAAACATTGGGCAAGCTTCCAGAATGGCATTTAGGTTATGCTGATGATGGTAGAAGCTGGTTGTTTATTGATGAGATTCAGATTAAGTAGTGTTTATTAGTAGCTTCTCGATACATTCCAAGCGAAAAGCTCGGAATACTTGAAGTGACGCAAAATATAAGTAATGAATGGAATAATTTTATTAGAAAACTGTCACTTCGAGTGATTTTATGAGGTACGAATAAAATAGTATCGAGAAGAAAAAAACTAACTAAAAGGCATAATAAACTAATCTATGAACCAACAAAAATCATATCGCTCCTCATTCATTTTGTTAACCACACTATTTTTCCTTTGGGGATTTATAACCGTTTTGGTTGATTCATTGATACCACGTTTACGTGAATTATTTACGCTTACGTATTTTCAAGCTGGCTTGGTACAATTTGCTTTTTTTGGCGCCTACTTTGTACTATCTATTCCTGCTAGTTACATTCTATCAAAAATAGGTTACAAAAAAGGGATTATTCTTGGTTTATTGACCATGGCTTTAGCTTGCCTGCTCTTTTATCCTGCTGCCTCATACCGCATGTTCGGTATTTTCTTACTAGCCTATTTTATATT
>DIAL01000067.1:41395-45954 GCA_002414705.1 Flavobacteriaceae bacterium UBA5079 | reverse complement strand
GATTTTATATTGGCTGCTGGTATTACAGTTTTACAAGTCGCAGCCAACCCTTTTGTAGCAGTCTTAGGTTCAGAGGATGGAGCCTCTAGTCGCTTAAATTTATCGCAAGCTTTTAATTCTTTAGGAACAGCTATTGCACCCATTATTGGTGCTTGGTTTATTTTAAGTGACACCATTAAAACCAAAGATGAAATTGCTGCACTAACTGGTGTTGCTAAAGAAACCTATTTACTTTCAGAAGCGTCGGCTGTGCAAATGCCCTTTTTAGGATTAGCACTTTTTATCATGCTCATTGCTGGCATTTTTCTATTTGCGAAACTTCCTAAAATGATTAGCGAAGACGATACCGGAACCTATTCCGCAGCGCTAAAAAATAAAAATTTGATGTTGGGTGTTTTGGGAATCTTCTTTTATGTTGGTGCCGAAGTAGCAATTGGCAGTTACTTAGTCAACTATTTTATGGATATGAATTTAACCGAAGTCATTAAAGAAACGGGATTCATGAAATCTATTGCTGAAGGCATTCTGAATTCTGGAATCACTGAAAATGACAACAAAGCCATAGTTGGTGTATTTGTAACATTCTATTGGTCTGGTGCCATGATTGGTCGTTTTGTTGGCGCCTATTTAACCAAAATCATGAAACCAGGAAACGTGCTGGGCATTTTTGCAACCATTGCTATAGTGTTAATTATAATTTCAATTAGCACGACTGGATTAGTAAGTATGTGGAGTATTTTGGCCGTAGGATTATTCAACTCCATTATGTTCCCAACTATTTTCGCGTTGGCCATTGCTGGTATTGGCGACTTAAAACCAAAAGCATCTGGTTTACTCTGTATGGCCATTGTAGGTGGTGCCATAATTCCACCTCTATTTGGATTTCTAACGGATCATGTTGGTTTTAAATCTGCTTTATTATTTATTGTTATCTGCTATGGTTATATTTTATGGTATGGCATTAAAAATTCTAAAAACGCATTACATCATGCTTAAAAAAATAGCACTTTTAATTTTTATTGGATTTGCATTCGCTTGTAAAAACGACAAATCTCCAGTTTCTGAAACCTCATCAGAACAGACATCTCAAGACGAGGAAAGTAAATATTATACGCAATTCGTCAACCCGTTTATAGGAACCAGTAAAATGGGACACGTTTTTCCTGGAGCTACAGCACCTTTTGGCATGGTTCAATTGAGTCCTCAAACTAACTTTGAAGTCATGCATAATGACGATGGAAGCTACAACAAAGAAACTTACGAATATTGCGCAGGTTATCAACATAAAGATTCAACCATTATTGGTTTTGCACACACCAATTTTAGCGGAACAGGTCATTCAGATTTAGGCGATTTACTCGTGATGCCAACAACCGGAAATCTAGTTCTGGATCCATTAGAAACAGAAAATGGCGAGAAAGGTTTTTATTCGACTTTTTTACATAATAGTGAAGAAGCATCTCCAGGTTATTACAAAGTGGATTTAGATTCTTATGGTATTCAAGCTGAAATGACAGCTAGTGAACGCGTAGGTTTTCATCAATATACGTTTCCAAAAACGGATAATGCTCATATTATATTAGATATGGTTTACAATGTATATCACCATGACAATAAAAATGTGTGGACTTTTATTCGTGTGGAAAACGATTCCATGATAACCGGTTACAGACAAACCAAAGGTTGGGCACGTGATAAGAAAGTGTTTTTTGCCATGCAGTTCTCAAAACCTTTTAAAAGTTATGGCCACCGAAAATATGATCAGGTTTTATATGATGGTTTTTACAGAAAATTCAACCAGTCAGAAAATTTTCCAGAAATGGCTGGTAAAGATATTAGAGCGTATTTCAATTTTGATACGGAAGCAGGTGAAAAAATTCAATTAAAAATGGCCTTATCAAACGTGAGTTCGGCTGGTGCTTTAAAAAATCTAGAAGCCGAAATTCCACATTGGGATTTTAACAAAACTTATGAAGAAACAAGTGATAAATGGAATGATGAATTGTCTAAAATTGAAGTCGAAACCCTTTCCGAAGAACAAAAAACGACCTTTTACACAGCCTTGTATCACACCAATTTATCACCAATTATTTATGAAGATGTAGATGGACAATACAGAGGTTTAGACCAAAATATTCATACTTCTGAAGACTTTACCAACTATACTATTTTTTCACTTTGGGACACCTATCGTGCGTTGCATCCGTTGTTCAATATAACCCAACCGCAACGTAATAACGACATGATAAAAAGCATGTTAGCACACCACGATCAGAGCGTGCATAGCATGTTACCAATTTGGAGTCATTATGCTAATGAAAACTGGTGCATGATTGGCTATCACGCAACATCTGTTATTGCAGATGCCATGGTTAAAAACGTGGGTGATTTCGATAAAAAACGCGCTTTAAAAGCTTCCGTTAATACAGCAAATGTGGATTATTTCGATGGCATTGGCTTTTACAAAGAATACCAATATATCCCAGAAGACAAAAATAGCGCTTCTGTTTCAAAAACCTTGGAATATGCCTATGATGACTGGTGTATTGCACAAATGGCAAATACCATTGGAGATACTTCAATTGAAACTAAATTCTTAAAACGCTCTGAATATTATAACAACGTCTTCGATAAAAGTAGTGGATTTATGCGTCCAAAATTAGCCGACGGTTCTTTTAAAAAAGAATTTGATCCTTTGGATACACATGGACAAGGTTTTATTGAAGGAAACGCATGGAACTATGGCTTATACGTGCCACAAAACATCCCAAATATGATTCAATTAATGGGCGGAAATGAACGTTTTACACAACATTTAGATTCGCTTTTCACCATGGAACTCGACGATAAATACATTGAAAAAAATGAAGATATTACACGCGATGGGATGATTGGAAATTATGTCCATGGTAACGAACCATCGCATCATGTGCCGTATTTATACAATTGGGCTGGACATCCTGAAAAAACACAATCTAGAGTCCGCATGATTATGGATACTATGTATGGACCAACCGTTGATGGTTTATGTGGAAATGATGACGCAGGACAAATGAGTGCTTGGTATGTTTTTAGTAGCCTTGGATTTTATCCTGTAACGCCAGGTTCTCCAAATTATGCGTTGGGAAGCCCATTGATAAAAGAAGCCAAACTGCATTTAGATAATGGAAAAACACTCACTATTAAAGCTGAAAATCAAAGTATCGAAAATGTGTATGTAAATCGGGTAACGTTAAACGGAAAAGAATTAGAAAATAACACCATTTCACATGCTGCAATTATGGAAGGTGGCGAACTTATTTTTGAAATGACTAATAGTTATGATTAAAAAAAAATTAATTATTTTATTGATTGTTCTTGTTTCGGCTTGCAACAAAGCAACCGAAACTGTTCAAATGAGCAAAAAAGAAAAGCCGTCTTTAGATCTGGTCGATTTCGTGAATCCTTTAATGGGTACTGATTCCAAATACAGTTTGTCCAATGGAAATACCTATCCTGCTATTGCCACGCCTTGGGGAATGAACTTTTGGACTCCCATGACCTCAAAAATGGGAGATGGTTGGACTTATAAATACAACGAAAACAAAATTCGAGGCATCAAGCAAACACATCAACCAAGTCCATGGATTAACGACTATGCAGCATTTTCATTTATGGCTGTTACTGGTAAATTAAAATATCAAGAAGACGAGCGGCAATCGTGGTTTTCACACAAAGCAGAAACCGTAAAACCGTATCATTATAAAGTCTATTTGGCCGATTACGATGTGGTTGCTGAAGTAGCTCCAACTGAACGTGCAGCACATTTTCAATTTACCTTTCCAAAAGCCGATTCATCGTATATTATGTTAGATGCTTTTTTTAAAGGATCTATGGTGAAAATTATTCCTGAAGAACGCAAAATCATTGGTTTCTGTCGCAATAATTCAGGTGGTGTTCCAGAAAATTTTCATAATTATTTTGTTGCTGAATTTGATAAAGATTTTGAAATGAACCACACCTGGACGGACGATTGGGAACTGCAAGAAAACTCAACATCTAGCGAAGGTAAACACGTAGGTGCTATTATTGGTTTTAAAACGAAAAAAGGCGAAAAGGTTCATGTAAAAGTGGCTTCATCTTTTATCAGTCCAGAACAAGCGCAACTCAATTTAAATCGAGAAATTGGTGATGATTCTTTTGAAACTACAAAACAAAAAGCCAAAGATGCTTGGGAAACCGAACTCAATAAAATTCAAATTGAAGATAGCAAAACGGATAACCTCAAAACGTTTTATTCCTGTTTATATCGTGTGCTACTATTCCCAAGAAAATTTTATGAGTTTGATGCTAATAATCAAGTGGTACATTACAGTCCCTATAATGGACAAGTAGAAAATGGTTATATGTTTACTGACAATGGTTTTTGGGACACGTTTCGAGCTGTTTATCCATTTTTCAACATGCTATATCCTGAATTAAATAGTCAGATTATGTCAGGATTAGCAAATACCTATAAAGAATCTGGCTGGTTGCCAGAATGGGCAAGTCCAGGGCATCGGGATTGTATGATTGGTTCC
>DIAL01000067.1:38149-41284 GCA_002414705.1 Flavobacteriaceae bacterium UBA5079 | reverse complement strand
TTCCAACTCGGCTCCAATTATTGCAGATGCATTTCTAAAAGGAAATGTGGCTAAAAAAGACGTTGAAGTACTTTTTGAAGCCATCTTAAAAAATGCGCAAGTAGAAACTGGCAGACCAGCCAGTTCGGTTGGTCGTGAGGGTTTGAATTATTATAACGAATTAGGTTATGTACCTTATAATGTTGGTGTCAATGAAAATGTAGCCAGAACTTTGGAATATGCCTATGCCGATTTCACCATAGCTCAAATGGCAGAAAAACTAGATAAAACTGATATTGCAAACACCTTTTACAAGAAATCCTTAAATTATAAAAATGTGTTTGATTCATCCACGAATTGGATGCGTGGTAAAAATGAAGATGGGAATTTTCAATCGCCTTTCAATCCGCTAAAATGGGGAGATGCTTTTACGGAAGGGAATAGTTTACATTATACTTGGTCAGTTTTTCATGATGTTCAAGGTTTGATAGATTTAATGGGCGGAAAAACCAATTTCATCAAACAAATGGACACTGTTTTTGAAATGCCACCAGACTTTGACGATTCGTATTATGGTGTAACTATTCATGAAATTCGCGAAATGCAAATTGCCAATATGGGAAATTATGCGCATGGCAATCAACCCATTCAACACATGATTTATTTATATAATTATGCAGGCGTTCCATATAAAACGCAAGAAAAAATTCGTGATGTTTTAACCAAATTGTATTCGGCAACACCAGATGGTTACTGTGGTGATGAAGATAATGGTCAAACGTCGGCTTGGTATGTTTTTAGTGCTTTAGGATTCTACCCAGTTACGCCTGCAACGGATGAATATATTATTGGAAGTCCGTTATTTGACAAAGCAACGCTTCATTTAGAAAATGGCAATACGTTTGTTATTGAAGCTGATAATAATTCAGAAGATCATTTTTATATCAATTCAACCACTTTAAACGGAAAACCATTCACTCATAATTATTTATCTTATGATATGATTCAAAATGGTGGTACATTCAATTTCAACATGCGTGATACGCCAAATAAAGAATGGGGAAGTCTGGAAGTTGATTTACCATATTCTTTGAGTAAAAATTTAAAAATGAACAAAAATTAAACAATCAAGATGAAACGTAGAAATTTTATAAAAAACGCATCCCTAACAGGTGTTGGTTTAGCTGTAGGAAGTTCGTTAGTTGGTTATGCTGAAACTCCTTCAGATAAATCATTTAAGAATTCGTTGAAAAGCACAAACACATTGCCTTTAGTTATTGCAACCTGGCATGTAGAAAATGCGACAGCCAAAGCCATGGAAATTTTACAAAATGGCGGAACCGCTTTAGATGCAGTAGAACAAGGTTGCATGGTTGAAGAAGCAGATGTAAACAACCAATCCGTTGGAAAAGGTGGCTTACCAGATCGTGAAGGCAACGTAACGTTGGATGCTTGTATCATGAATAAGGATGGCGATTGTGGTTCTGTTGTTTATTTACAAAACATTACGCATGCTGTTTCCATTGCCAGAAAAGTTATGGAGGACACGCCTCATGTTATGCTTGCCGGAAAAGGTGCCGAACAATATGCATATGAATTGGGTTACAAAAAGGAAAATCTATTAACAGAATCCTCTAAAAAAGCATGGTTAGAATGGAAAAAAGAATCCAAATACAAACCCATTATTAATATTGAAAACCACGATACGATTGGCATGTTAGCCATTGATAAAAATGGTGATATTTCTGGTGCTTGTACCACGAGTGGTTTGGCTTATAAAATGGCTGGACGTGTTGGTGATAGCCCAATTATTGGTTCTGGTTTGTTTATAGATAATGAAATTGGTGGTTGTGTTGCAACCGGTTTAGGCGAAGAAGTGGTAAAAACCGTAGGTAGCTTTTTGGTGGTTGAATTGATGCGTCAAGGCAAATCGCCTCAAGAAGCTTGTGAAGAAGCGATAAGCCGTATCGTTACGAAACCCAACAGCGATTATAAGAATTTTCAAGTCGGCTATATTGCCGTTAACAAGCAAGGCGAAACAGGCAGTTATTCTATTCACCAATGGTTTAGCATGACCAAGTTTCAGGATGGTGTGAATGAACGGATTCAGTCGGAATATTTTTTGAAAGAATAGTTGCTTTTAATATTTTGTTCCATTATCACAAGAGATTGCCACGTCCTTCGTCCTTGCAATGTCAGCAAAATCAAAACCACTTAATCGTTAAATCAACTAGTTTCTGTTTCCAATTATTATAAGGAGGCATCAGTAAATCGACTGCGCCAATAGTGTGTTGTTTTAAAACGGATCGTTGGTTGGTAAATTCTCTGAATCCGAAAATACCATGACTTTTTCCAATTCCACTATTATTGGACCCACCAAATGGCAAATTATGATTCAAAAACTGTAATAAATTATGATTCACACAGGTACTTCCTGCTCGTGTGTTTTGAATAACATAATCAATAACTTTATTTTTCTTACTGAAAATGTAAAGCGCCAAAGGCTTTTCGTTTTGATTCACGTAGGCAACTGCTTCTTCAATGGTTTTATAGGTTTTAAGTGGTAAAATAGGCCCAAAAATTTCGTCTTGCATCAAGGTTGCATCTTTTGAAAGTCCACTAACTAATGTTGGCTCCATATAACAGTCTGAAGCATTTGTTCGACCTCCAGATTCAATGACACTCCCTTTTTGTTTAGCATCTTCCAAGCTATTCGACAAACGCTCAAAATGTTTACTATTTACAATGCGACTATACGAATTAGAACTTTCAGGATTATCCGAATAAAAATCTTGAACTTCTTTTTCAAACTGTTTTATAAAATCGGATTTAAGAGACTCATGAAGCAACACATAATCAGGTGCAATACACGTTTGTCCTGCATTGGTGCATTTCCCATAAACGATTTTTTGAACAGCCTTTTCTAAATTAGAAGAATCATCAATAATGGCTGGCGATTTTCCGCCTAATTCCAAAGTCACAGACGTTAAATGTTTAGATGCGGCTTTCATCACAATCTTACCTACGGCTGGTGAACCTGTAAAGAAAATATGATTAAAAGGTAATTCTAATAAAGCTTCAGATGTTTCTACTTCGCCTTCCACCAAAGCAATATGATTTTCATCAAACAAATCAGACACTATTTTCGACATCAGT
>DIAL01000067.1:30141-38081 GCA_002414705.1 Flavobacteriaceae bacterium UBA5079 | reverse complement strand
ATCAGTTTAGATGTATTCGGAGTCATTTCCGAAGGTTTTAAAATTACCGTGTTTCCACCTGCAACAGCTGAAACCAAGGGTGCGAACGTCAAGTTAATTGGGTAATTCCAAGGTGAAATAATTAAACAAACTCCTTTTGGTTCATTTACAATGTAGGAACTACTTCCTAACATGGAAATTGGTGTCGCCACTTTTTCGTCCTTTAACCACGACTTCATATTAGAAATGGCAAACTTAATTTCATCCACAACGGGATAAATTTCGGTTAAATCCGTTTCTAAATATGGCTTTTTAAAATCTTTAAAAAGCGCTTCACGAATGTCTTGTTTGTAAGTATTTTCTAAAGCATGTTGTAAACGTTTCAATTTGGCAATACGTTCTTTATATGTCGTATTGCCAATATGAAATTGATTGGCTTTTTGTTTTTGAAATAAATCGAAATAGGGATTTTCTGTGCTCATATTAATTATGCATTGACATTAAAAGGTTCACCTTTGGCATCCTGCTCTTTAAACTTCTGAACCAGCTCCAAAGCATCCGGAATCACATCACTACATAAAATAATTAAGGAATCCTTAACCGCATTATTTACCGCATACGTTATAGCTTCTTTTTCAGAAGGAATTATAGTTGTTTTCTTATTTTTATCTTTTGACTGAATACCATCATTTAACAGCTTGATCAATTCTTCCTCTGTTCTTCCGCGAAGGCGCTTATCTTGACGAATAATTATTTCATCAAACATATCAGCAGCAATACTTCCTATTTGATTGGTATCTTCATCACGCCTATCACCTACTCCTGCAATAATTCCTACTTTTACAGAACACTCCATGGTATCCGTAAATTTCTTTAAAGCCAGCATTCCAGCTGGATTATGTGCGTAATCTAATAGTATTGTGAAGTTTTTAAATTCGAATAAATTCAGACGACCAGGTGTTTGAGTTGCTGATGGAATAAAGGTTTCTAAACCAGCTTTCATATCTTCAATACTAATACCTTGAACGTGGGCTCCTAAAATAGCTGCTAACACATTCTGAATCATAAATGGTGCTTTTCCGCCATAGGTTAATGGTATATTTTCAGCTTTCATAATACGCATTTTCCATTCGCCACGACATATAGTTACATAGCCGTTTTCATAAATAGCGGTAATTCCATTTAAGCGTTGCATGGCTTTTATGCGTGGATTATTTTCATCCATAGAAAACAAAGCAACGTTACAATTTACGGTTCTGCGCATATCATAAACCAAGTCATCATCTGCATTTAAAATAGCGTAACCATCTGGTAAAACCGTTTCAGGAATAACACCTTTCGCTTTAGCTAATTGTTCAATGGTATGAATTCCTTTCAGTCCTAAATGATCAGCTGCAACATTGGTAACAATACCAACGTTACATTTTTTAAACCCAAGTCCAGCACGCAATAAACCACCTCTAGCACATTCTAAAACAGCAAAATTAACCGTAGGATCTTTCAATACAAATTCTGCACTTGCAGGACCTGTGCAATCACCTGTCATGAGTAATCTGTTTTGAATATACACACCATCACTTGTAGTATAACCAACGCGATAACCTTTCATTTTGGCAATATGCGCCATTAAACGTGTGGTAGTTGTTTTACCATTGGTTCCCGTAATGGCAATAATTGGAATACGTCCAGTATCACCTGGATTCGGGAACAATTTATCAATTACATGACCAGCTACATTTCGCGGCAACCCTTTTGTTGGCGCTAAATGCATTCTAAATCCTGGACCAGCATTAACTTCTAAAACAGCACCTCCAGTATCGGAAATGGGTTGCGTAATATCTGTTGTCATGATGTCAATACCACAGATATCTAAATCTATTATTTTTGAAATACGTTCTGCCATACTCACATTTGCAGGATGCACAATATCTGTTACATCTTCTGCAGTTCCGCCTGTGCTTAAATTAGCTGTATCCTTTAAGATGAGAATTTCATCTGCAGGAATTACGGAATCTACCGTATAGCCAGCGTCCTTAATAATGGTTTTTGTTAAATCGTTTATTGTGATTTGTGTTAATACATTTTCATGACCATAACCACGTCTTGGATCTTCATTAACTTTATCTACCAATTCTTGAACGGTAGATTGACCATCACCAATTACATGTGCAGGAGTCCGTTTGGCAGCAGCAACCAATTTATTATTTATGACTAATAATCGGTAATCTTCACCCGTAATAAATTTTTCAACGATAATAGCGCCACTTTTAGAACTGTCTTTAGCATGATGAAAAGCCACTAATGCATCCTCATAATTTTGAATATCCACAGAAATTCCACGACCATGATTGCCATCAACTGGCTTGATAACTAAAGGGTATCCAACATAACGGCAAGCATCTTCCAAACTACTTTCTCGACGAATAATATCACCTCTTGGCACCTCAACTTCAGCCTGTTCTAAAAGAAATTTGGTATCTTCTTTATCACATGCCAACTCCACACCTATACTGCTTGTTTCCGAAGTTACGGTTGCTTGAATACGTTTTTGATTCGCACCATAACCTAGTTGACACAAGGAATATTTATTTAAACGAATCCAAGGAATACCGCGTGCTTCCGCTTCTTCTACAATAGAACCCGTACTTGGCCCTAAACGTTCATTTTCACGTAATTCACGCATCTTTTGAATATCATCAGTCAAATCATAATCTTTGCCAGCAATTAATGCCTCACAAATATCAACCGAAGCTTGTGCAGCAAAGCGCCCAACTGACTCTTCCATATAAGCAAAAACAACGCTATAAACACCATCTTCACCATAGCCTCGTGTTCTACCAAAGCCAACATCCATTCCAGCAAGCGTTTGAATTTCCAGCGCAATGTGCTCGATTATATGACCCATCCAAGTGCCTTCTTTTACACGTTGAAAAAAGCCACCAGCTTCACCAACCGAACACCGGTGTTCGTACATGGTTGGAAACATAGCCGTTAGTCGTTCATAAAAACCATCAATTTTATTGGATGGTCTTTCCTCCATTTCTTGAAGGTCTAAAACCATAACTATTAATTTATGACGACGTACAGACCAAAAATTTGGCCCTCTCATAGCATTGATTTCTCTTATTTTCATGTAAAGTGTTATTTTAGGTTGGAAAATGAATAGTGATAAATATAGAATTTTTTAACTAAATAAGTTTAGTTTTGCAATCTGATTTTGTATAATCATAATATAACAGCAAATTAATGAGTATGCTACAAGTAAAAGGGACACTAATTCCTATTGGTGGAAATGAAGATAAAGGATTTGAAGATGATGAAATTCACAGACTCGATTATATTGAAGAAGGTATTCTAGCCCATGTTGTTGAAGAAGCTGGAGGACCAAATGCCAAAATTATTGTTATTCCAACGGCATCAAGTATTCCTATAGAAGTTGGCGAAAATTATTTAACCGCTTTTGCTACTTTAGGCTGTAATAATGTTACGGTTTTAGATATCAGATCCCAAGAAGATTCTGAAAAAGCAGATTTTATTAAGCATATTGAAACTGCCGACTGTATCATGTTTTCAGGAGGCGATCAGTCTAAAATATCTAAATATATTGGTGGCTCAACAATTCATAATATTTTATTAGAACGTTACAAAACGGATGCTGGATTTGTAATTGCTGGAACCAGTGCAGGTGCCATGATGATGGCAGAAGAAATGGTTTCTGGTGGTAGTGCTGCTAAAGCCTTTTTAAAAGGTGCTGTGAAAATGCGAAAAGGATTAGGTTTAATTCCTGAATTGATAATTGATACACATTTTATTCAACGTGGTCGTTTTGGACGTATTTCTGAAGCTGTTGCCAAATTTCCAACCTTAATAGGTTTTGGTTTAGCCGAAGATACCGGAATGATTATTATAAACGGAAATACCTGTACCGTTATTGGATCTGGAATGGTGATAGTTTTTGACGGGAAGAATCTAACGCATAATAACGAAAGAGTATTAGAAGCAGGAACACCTATGACAATGGCAAATTTAACCGTCCATGTACTTTCTAATGGCGACCAATACGACATTAGCAAACGCCAAGTAAAAGTTTTACCTATTGAAGCACCTTTTATTTAGTTCTCGATACATTCCCAGTAAAAACTCGGAACACTCCTACCTGTTGACAGGCAGGCGAAGTAACATAAATCAAACATAAAAGAGGTCCCTTTTTACGAAGGGATTTTCTTATTTATAAATAGAAATTTCATCAACACCTAAAGATGATTTTTGCCCACGATACATCCCTTCCGTATTAAACGGCATAGCAATATTTCCTTTGGCATCAACGGCAATTAAGCCACCATCGCCACCTAATTCCAAAATACGTTTGTTGATGACTTCGTTTGAAGCATCTTGCAGACTCATATTTTTATGTTCTATTAAACAGGCCACATCATAAGCCACCACACCACGAATAAAAAACTCACCACTTCCCGTACAGGAAATCGCACAGGTTTTGTTATTGGCATAATTCCCAGCACCAACCATAGGACTATCGCCTACGCGTCCCCATTTTTTATTGGTCATACCACCTGTAGATGTTGCTGCTGCAATGTTTCCATTTTTATCGCAGGCTACTGCTCCAACGGTTCCGAATTTAGAGTCTTTCTTTTTGGCATGGTCTAATTGAAAACTATCTGTATCTTTGATTTCCAACCATTGTTTATGTCTAAAGTCGTCATAAAAATAGCTGTCATCTTCTAATTTATAATCCAATTCTTTGGCAAAACGCATAGCACCTTCGCCTGCTAAAAACACATGCTCACTTTTCTCCATGACATCTTTTGCTAGACTAATCGGATTTTTAATGCCCGAAATTAAACTCACTGCACCTGCGTTCAAGGTCTTTCCGTCCATAATGCACGCATCCATTTCGTGGGTTTCTTCAGCAGTAAAAACACTCCCTTTTCCTGCATTGAATAAATGCGAATTCTCCAAAATCATAACCGACTTTTCTACAGCATCAACTGCAGTTCCTCCAGACTCTAATACGTCATAACCAGCATCCAAAGCAGCTTTTAAAGCCTGTTTGTATTGCCATTCTAGTTCGGGTGTCATCATCCCTTTTACCAACGTTCCTGCTCCACCATGTATGGCTATTGAAAATGTATTCATCTATATGTTTTTTAACTTTGGGAAATTACAAATAGAAAATGAAATGCCGTATAAAAAAGCATAACTTTTTGTAGATTTGATGTTCTTACAAAAACAAACCAATGTCAGATCAAAAACGTCTTTTTCTAGTTGACGCTTATGCCTTAATTTTCCGTGGCTATTATGCGTTTATAAAAAACCCTCGAATCAATTCCAAAGGAACCGATACGTCGGCTATTATGGGTTTTATGAATTCTCTTTTAGACGTCATTAAGCGCGAACGACCAGATCATTTAGCGGTTTGTTTTGATAAAGGCGGAAGTGCAGATCGTGTGGAAATGTTTGAAGCCTACAAAGCCAATCGTGATGAAACGCCAGAAGGCATTAAAGTGGCTATTCCTTATATTTTGGAAATTTTAAAAGCCATGCACATTCCTATTATGGTAAAAGAAGGTTTTGAAGCCGATGACGTTATAGGAACGCTTTCCAAACAAGCTGAAAAAGAAGGCTATCAAACCTTTATGGTAACACCTGATAAGGATTTTGCCCAATTAGTTTCCGAAAATATTTTTATGTACCGACCAAAATCCTTTGGTGGTGGTTATGAAGTTTGGGGAATTCCTGAAGTTCAGAAAAAATTTGAAGTCGAGCGTCCCGAACAAGTGATTGACTTTTTAGGAATGATGGGTGATGCGTCTGATAATATCCCAGGGTTACCAGGTGTTGGTGAAAAAACCGCTAAAAAATTTATTAAAGCCTATGGTAGCATGGAAGGTCTTTTGGCAAATACCCATGAGCTAAAAGGTAAAATGAAAGAAAAAGTGGAAGGTGCTAAAGAATTGGGCTTACTTTCTAAAAAACTCGCAACTATTATGTTAGATGTTCCTGTAACATTTGATGCGAAAGATTTTGAACTAGACCAGCCAGATGTTGCCAAAGTCACAGAAATTTTTCAAGAATTAGAGTTCAGACGATTAATTGATAATTTTGTAAAAACCTTTGCGGTTCAATCGGATGACATTGCCATAGAACCAACAACAGCAACGCCAGAAAATAAAGTGACACCCAAAGAATCAGCTTCCGCTGGAGCTGGACAATTTTCGCTCTTTGGAGGCGATCCTTCAAGTGTTTCTGAAACGGAAACAACTAACGAATTTACCAGAAAAACAGCTGAAACCACATCGCATTTTTATCAAAGTATTTCGCCTGGCATGGCAACTAAATTATTCATAACAAATTTGATGAATCAGAAATCGGTTTGTTTTGATACCGAAACAACTGGCCTCAATCCGCTAACAGCCGAACTCGTTGGTATTGCGTTTTCATGGGAAATTGGCAAAGGATTTTATCTACCATTTTCAGAGAACAAAGACGAAGCACAAGAATTGCTTGAAGCCTTACGTCCATTTTTCGAGAATGAAGCCATTGAAAAAATTGGTCAGAATTTAAAGTATGATATTAAAGTTCTTGCCAAATATAATATTATGGTAAAAGGTAAATTGTTTGATACCATGTTGGCACATTATCTAATAAATCCAGATATGCGACATAATATGGATGTTTTAGCTGAAACCTATTTGAATTATTCACCTATTTCTATAGAAACACTTATTGGTAAGAAAGGTAAAAACCAGAAAAGCATGCGAGATGTGCCTTTGGAAACTCAAACGGAATATGCGGTTGAAGATGCTGATATTACCCTGCAATTAAAAGAACTTTTCACCAATGAACTCGGCGAAGCCAATACCCAAAAATTATTTGATGATATTGAAATTCCACTGCTTCGCGTTTTAGCTGCGATGGAATTAGAAGGCATAAATTTAGATACCGATTTTTTAAATTCCTTATCCGATCAACTGAATTCAGATATTGCCGATTTGGAACAAAAAATATACACCGAAGCTGGTGAAGAATTTAACATCGCCTCACCAAAACAGTTAGGCGATATTTTATTTGATAAAATGAAATTGGTAGCAAAACCCAAAAAAACCAAAACAGGTCAATATGCTACAGGTGAAGAAATTTTGAGTTATTTAGCCAAAGACCATGAAATTATTCAGAGTATTTTAGATTTCCGTGGGCTTTCAAAATTAAAAAGCACCTATGTAGATGCCTTACCACTTCAAGTGGAACCATCTACAGGACGCGTACATACGGATTATATGCAAACCGTTGCAGCTACTGGCAGATTGAGTAGTAACAATCCGAATCTACAGAATATTCCAATTCGTACCGAACGTGGACGACAAGTAAGAAAGGCATTCGTGCCAAGAAACAAGGAATACACCTTATTAGCTGCCGATTACAGCCAAATTGAACTGCGCATTATAGCTGCTTTAAGCGAAGAAGAGACCATGATTGAAGCCTTTAAAAATGGTGAAGATATTCATGCATCAACCGCTTCTAAAGTTTTCAATGTACCGCTTGATGAAGTCACTCGCGAACAGCGAAGCAACGCTAAAACGGTCAATTTTGGAATTATATATGGTGTGTCGGCTTTTGGTTTAAGCAATCAAACGGATTTAAACAGAACTGAAGCCAAAGAATTGATTGACACCTATTATGAAACCTACCCAAAGCTGAAACGGTATATGGGAACGCAAGTCGATTTTGCTCGCGATCATGGGTATGTGCAAACCGTTTTAGGCAGACGCAGATATTTAAAAGATATTAATTCTAGAAATGCTGTTGTTCGTGGTGCAGCCGAACGAAATGCAGTAAATGCACCTATACAAGGATCTGCTGCTGATATTATTAAAATTGCCATGATTAAAATTTACAAAAAATTAAACGATGGCAATTACAAGTCCAAAATGCTTTTACAAGTA
>DIAL01000067.1:22836-30078 GCA_002414705.1 Flavobacteriaceae bacterium UBA5079 | reverse complement strand
CATGACGAATTGGTTTTTGATGTCTACAAACCCGAATTAGAAACCATTAAAACACTGGTTAAAACCGAAATGGAAAGTGCTTTCACCCTATCAGTTCCATTAGATGTAGACATGGATGCAGGCGATAATTGGTTGGAGGCGCATTAGAAGCGGGATTAGGTTCAGCGTTCAGAACATATTTTAATTAAAAAATAGTGAAATGAAAATACACATATAAAATTTGCTTACATTAGTATTCAGCTAATTCATCCATTTTGAATTGGTATTAGAATTAATATAAAACAAACTATCATGGCAAAAAGTCAAGACGCAAAAAAAAACGTAAAAAAAGAACCCGCAAAAACAGCTAAAGAGAAAAAGGCTGAAAAGCGATTGAAAAAAGGTAAATAAGCCTTAAAGCGTTACAACACATAGTATGGATTTTGTTTAAAAGGAGTAAAAACCTCTTTTCATACAAAATCCATTTTTTTATTCTCCTATACATTTGGCATCCTAAATCCTCTTCCCAATTCAAATAACTAAACGATCATATTTTACTACCTAAACCAAACCCAAAAAAGATATAAACAAAGTTATCAAAAATAACTCAGCACACTATTTGGTAATCAAATATATAATCGTAAATTTGCAAACTCTTTTAAAGAGAGGAATGTTTAATAAGTAAAATTAATAAGTGTGGACACAATAAGCTACAAAACGATTTCAGCCAACAAAGCTACTGTTAATAAAGAGTGGGTTTTAGTTGACGCTGAAGGTCAAACATTAGGCCGTTTAGCTTCTAAAGTTGCAAAACTTTTAAGAGGAAAACATAAGCCTAACTTCACACCACACGTTGATTGCGGTGATAACGTAATTGTTATCAATTCCGAAAAAATCAACTTGACAGGAAACAAGTGGACAGATAAAACATATATCCGTCACACAGGTTATCCAGGTGGACAAAGAAGTTTAACTGCTACTGAATTGTTTGGAAAAGATCCAGCAAGATTAGTAGAAAAATCAGTAAAAGGAATGTTACCTAAAAACAAATTAGGTGCCGATTTATTCCGTAACCTTAACGTTGTTGTTGGTTCAGAGCACACGCATGCTGCTCAAAAGCCTAAAACAATTAATTTAAACGAATTCAATTAATGGAAGTAATTCACAAAATTGGCCGTAGAAAGACGGCTGTTGCTCGTGTATATGTTGCTCAGGGAACTGGCAAGATTACGATTAATAAAAAAGACATGACGGTTTATTTTCCGACTGCAACATTGCAGTACAAAGTAAACCAACCTTTAGTTATGACTAACAATGATGGCAACTTTGATATTACAGTAAATGTATATGGAGGTGGTATTACAGGTCAAGCTGAAGCAATCCGTTTAGGTTTATCTCGTGCTATGTGCGAGTTAGATCCAGAAAACAGATTAACATTAAAGCCAGAAGGCTTGTTAACTAGAGATCCAAGAATGGTGGAGCGTAAGAAATTCGGTCAGAAGAAAGCGCGTAAGAAATTCCAATTCTCTAAACGTTAATATTATCCTCAACTCGATTAAGATTCTGTTTATCAGTTATCTTAATCTGGTTGAAATTTTTAAACAAAAAAATAACTCAGTTATTGTTGTCCGTGTGTAAAAACAGGATTTAGTTTAGCATCTAAATGGTTCAGGCAATTTTTCAAAAGAAAAAGACCACTAAATCATTGCTAATTCAACAGAACGTAAACTATTACAAAATGGCAGTAGAAGTCAAAGAATTATTAGAAGCAGGTGTACACTTTGGTCACCTAACACGTAAGTGGGATCCAAACATGGCACCTTACGTATATATGGAACGTAACGGTATCCATATTATAAACCTTTACAAAACAGCAGCTAAAATAGAAGAAGCAGGCGAAGCGTTAAGCAAAATCGCAGCATCTGGTCGTAAGATTTTATTTGTAGCTACTAAAAAACAAGCTAAAGATATTGTTGCTGAAAAAGCAGCCGATATTAACATGCCTTACATTACAGAAAGATGGCCAGGCGGAATGCTTACAAACTTTATTACTATTAGAAAAGCCGTTAAAAAAATGGCAACTATTGATAGAATGAAGAAAGATGGTACCTTCAATTCATTATCTAAAAAAGAACGTTTACAAGTAGATCGTCAACGTGCTAAATTAGAAAAGAATTTAGGTTCTATTTCAGATATGACACGCTTACCAGCTGCATTATTTGTTGTAGATATCAAGCGTGAACACATTGCAATTGCAGAAGCTCAAAAATTAAACATTCCAATCTTTGCTATGGTTGATACCAACTCTGACCCACGTCAAGTTGATTATGTAATTCCAGCAAATGATGATGCTTCTAAATCAATAGACAAAGTATTATCTCACGTTACAGCCGCTATTGCTGGTGGTTTAGCTGAACGCAAAGCAGAAAAAGACGCTCCAAAAGCAGAAAAAGATGCTCCAAAAGCGAAAAAAACAGCTAAAAAAGAAGTTGTAAAAGACGAAGAAGAATAAAAACTTAAGTAAAACAATACTAGAAAAGTCGTTTGATACCGTTTCCAATTTGAAAACACGTTAAACGACTTTTTTAAATTTAAAATACATTTTCAAGCTATGGTAAAAGTAACAGCCGCAGAAGTAAATAAATTAAGACAAGCCACAGGTGCAGGTATGATGGACTGCAAAAAAGCTTTAGTAGAAGCTGAAGGCGATTTTGATAAAGCAATTGACGTATTACGTAAAAAAGGTCAGAAAGTAGCAGAAAAAAGAGCCGACAGAGATTCTTCTGAAGGTGCTGCAGTAGCCAAAATTAACGATGCAAACACTGTCGGTGTTGCTCTTGTTTTAGGTTGCGAAACGGATTTCGTTGGAAAAAATGAAAGCTTTTTAGCTTTAGCTAATGAGTTAGCAGATGTTGCTATTAACTTCAACACAAAAGAAGACTTTTTAGCAGCCGATTTTAAAGGTATGACTGTTGCTGAAAAATTAGTTGAGCAAACAGGAGTGGTTGGTGAGAAATTAGAAATCACTGCTTTTGAAAAATTAGAAGCACCTTTTGTTGGACAGTATGTTCACATTAATAAAATTGCTGCTTTAGTAGGTTTATCTGAAGAGGTAAACAACGCAGAAACTTTGGTAAAAGATGTGTCTATGCAAGTTGCTTCAATGGGAGCAACCTCATTATCTTACAAAAATTTCGACCCTGCTTTTATAGCTTCAGAAACTGAAGCGCGTATTGCAGTAATTGAAAAAGATAATATTGAATTAGGTCGTTTAGGTAAAACACTTAAAAATGTACCTCAATATATTTCTATGGCACAATTAACACCAGAGGTTATGGCTCAAGCTGAAGCCGATGCTAAAGCGGAATTAAAAGCAGAAGGTAAGCCAGAACAAATTTGGGATAAAATTCTTCCAGGTAAAATGGAGCGTTTTATTTCAGATAATACGACGTTAGATCAAGAACAATGTTTATTAGATCAGCGTTTTATTAAAGATGATAAGCAAACCGTTGCACAATATGTTGAATCTTTTGGTAACGTTGCCATTACAGATTTCAAACGTGTAACTGTAGGATAATTTTTAAAATATCAATCATATACTAAAGCCTCTCAATTTTTTGAGAGGCTTTTTTGTTTTCAAACTCTGACAAAAACCACGATTTATTAAACAGAATCTTGTTTTTTTTTATATGTGAAAACTCATTTTATAAAAAATTCAAAAAATAAAAAATTTATGTAGCTTTGCAAAACGCTTTATTCCTAACATTCTCGATAGTTATCGGGAGGGAATCTTATATATCTAAAACAGCACATGAAGTACAAAAGAATTCTTTTAAAATTATCAGGCGAAGCTTTAATGGGTAATCGTCAATATGGTATTGATCCAGCACGTTTATCAGAATATGCTAATGACATAAAAGAAATTACAGAAAAAGGTATAGAAGTTGCCATTGTTATTGGTGGTGGAAATATTTTTAGAGGTGTTGCTGGTGCTAGTAATGGCATGGATCGTGTTCAAGGCGATCATATGGGTATGTTAGCAACCGTTATTAATGGTTTAGCTTTACAAAGTGCCCTAGAAAATGCCGATGTACCAACCCGTTTACAAACCGCTATTCACATTGAAGAAGTAGCCGAACCGTTTATTCGAAGAAAAGCTATGCGTCATTTAGAAAAAGGTCGTGTTGTTATTTTTGGAGGTGGCACTGGAAATCCGTATTTTACTACCGATTCGGCAGCTGTTTTAAGAGCTATTGAAATTGAAGCGGATGTCATTCTGAAAGGCACACGTGTCGATGGTATTTACACAGCAGATCCTGAAAAAGATTCTAAAGCTATTAAATTTGACCATATTACATTTGATGATGTGTTACGAAAAGGTTTAAAAGTGATGGATACAACTGCCTTTACGTTAAGTCAAGAAAACGAATTACCAATAATTGTTTTCGATATGAACAAAAAAGGCAATCTGTTGAAGGTTGTTTCTGGCGAAAACATTGGAACCAAAGTTAATTTATAATATTACATTTACGTTTTGGCTTGTTTCATGGAACAAGCATAAAACACATAAAATTCTTTAAAAATGGAAGACATTCAATTTATTTTAGATTCAGCAAAGGAATCTATGGATGCTGCTATTAAGCATTTAGAAAAACAATTAGTAAACATTCGTGCTGGAAAAGCAAGTCCTGCCATGCTTGGTAGTGTTATGGTAGATTATTACGGATCTCAAACACCTTTAAGCCAAGTAGCCAACGTAAACACACCTGATGGTAGAACCATTACCGTTCAACCTTGGGAAAAAAATATGCTTCAGGAAATAGAGCGTGGTATTATGTACGCCAATTTAGGGTTTAACCCAATGAATAATGGTGATCTCATTATTATAAATGTTCCTCCTTTAACTGAAGAACGTAGAATTACATTAGCAAAACAAGCTAAAGTAGAAGCTGAAGATGCTAAAGTAGGTGTTAGAAGCGCTAGAAAAGATGCCAATACAGATATTAAAAAACTGGATGACGCATCTGAAGATCTTCAAAAGAATGCCGAATTGGATATTCAAAAAATGACCGACACATACGTTTCTAAAATTGATAGTATTTTTGACGCTAAGGAAAAAGAAATAATGACTGTTTAAATCTAAAAAGCGACATACAGTCGCTTTTTTAATAGAATTAACTTGCTGACTATTCATGTGGAAATATGTTCTCGCTATTTTATGTTTGTTCTTTGTTTTGCAGGTGCAGTCCCAAACGCCTGTTGCATCTAAAGACAGTGTTGTTGTTCAGCAAGATTCCATAAAAAAAAGGGATTTACTTCATCAACTTGGAAATGGTTTTTTTCCGACTAAATATTTTGATATTGATCTGCGCTATTTAGTAAAGTACAACCAATATGAAGGCTTACGAAACGGCTTTGGTGGCGTAACTAATGATGGGCTTTCCGAAAAATTCAGAATTAATAGTTACGTTGCCTACGGTTTTCGTGACAATCGTTTTAAATTTGGTGTTGGTGGTAGCCTTCGATTGGAAGAAAATGGTCAAACCTGGCTAAATGTATCTTATACAGATGATTTACAAGAAACAGGAAGCTCAAAGTTTTTGACAGATAAACGCTTTTTTAGCTTTTTTGAACCACGATTATTAAACATTGATTTGTTCTATAAATTTATAAAACAATCAGTTTCCATAGAACATGCTTTAACACCAAAAATTCTATCAGAATTTCAATTAGCTGTTAGTAACATAAATCCAACCTACAACTATCTATATGTAAATGATAACAAGGCTTACAGCGAGTTTAATTTAAGTACAGCCATTGTATCGCTTCAATTTAACCCGTTTAGTGAGTACACATTGGTAAAAAACCGACTAAAAGAAACAACAGTTGGTTTTCCTAAATTTTCATTGCAATTTACACAAGCCGTCAGTGGTGTTTTTAAAAGTGAACTTAATTTTTCGAAAATTGATTTCCGAACATTACATGAAATACGTTATAATCCGGAATCTTTCACCCGTTTTGTTTTAACCGCTGGTTATGCTCTTGGTGACGCACCATTATCGCATTTATATCACGCCTATCCTAACAACATCAATAAAGAAACTATTTTACAACGTTTTTCTGTAGCTGGAATAGATAGTTTTGAAACCATGTATTTTAACGAGTTCTTTTCCGATAGATTTACAACACTTCAATTCCGTCATTATTTTAAACCGTTTCAAATTGCTTCACGTTTTAAACCTCAATTGGTCCTTATTTCCCGATTTGCCATTGGTAATATGAATAACATAAACAAACACCAAGGCATTACATTTGGCACGCTAGATAAAGGCTATACCGAGTCTGGTTTTGAAATTAATAAACTCATTTTTGGTTTTGGTTTAAGTGGAACATATCGTTATGGTGGCTACCATTTACCTGAAATTGGAGATAATATTGCCGTTAAGTTTACTTTTAACGTCACATTATAAGGCATTATCATTTGTAATACATCGCTTTTCCTTAACTTTGCGCCTGTTTAAAATCGTGTATGTTTAAATTATTTACAAAAGGCTTTTGGGATGTTGTTGCACGACTTATTTTGCGCAACAAAATTGGTATTCTAATTAGTATCCTAGCAGTAACTATTTTCTTTAGTCTGCAATGGAAAAACATGCGATTTACCTACACTGAAGCCAACCTACTTCCAGACGACCATCCTGTAAATTTAGTCTATCAAAACTTCTTAGATATTTTTGGCGAAGAAGGCAATCTTATTGTTTTAGGCATCAAAGATTCTACCCTATTTACGGTAGAAAACATGAACGCATGGAATAATCTTTCTGATAGCTTTAAAGCTTATGATGCTGTAGATACGGTTGTAGCCTTAAAAGATTTGCAAAAATTAGTTAAGGATGATGTTAATGAGCGTTTTGTTTTAGAACCTTTTGTTAAAGATTCCATTGCGTCCATGGAACAACTTGAAACGCTAGAAGACGATTTATTTAACAAATACCCATTTTACGATAATTTCCTATTTAATAAGAATACCAAAACCATCCGAACGGCTATTTACATGAATAAAGCCATTGTAAACACATCGGCACGGAAGGATTTTGTTTTTGACGATTTAATGCCCAAAATTGCTGCTTTTGAGAAAGCAACTAACATGAATGTTCGGGTTTCTGGAATGCCTTATGTACGTACTCTAAATGCACAAAACATTGTAGATGAAATTGGGACGTTTATTCTTGGCGCACTTTTAGTAACATCCTTTATTTTCTT
>DIAL01000067.1:22144-22692 GCA_002414705.1 Flavobacteriaceae bacterium UBA5079 | reverse complement strand
TTATGAAATAACAGTTTTAACCGCTTTAATTCCACCGTTAATTATTGTTATTGGTATTCCCAACTGTATATTTTTAATTAATAAATATCAGCACGAGGTTAAACTTCATGGTAATAAAGTAAGATCGCTTCAACGGGTTATTACCAAAGTTGGTAATGCTACCTTAATGACCAATATTACAACCGCATCTGGTTTTGCAACTTTCATTTTAACCGAAAGCACGTTATTAAAAGAATTTGGAATTGTAGCGTCATTAAGTATTCTGGCTATTTTTATCTTATGTATTTTAATAATTCCTATTATTTACACCTTCCTTCCGTATCCAAAAGATCGTCATTTAGAGCATTTAAATAAACGTTGGATTGGTGGTTTCGTTAACTGGATGGAACGCATGGTTAAGGAAAGACGGATTACCATTTATATTACGGCAATTGTACTTCTAATTGTCAGTATGATTGGGATAAACCAAATTAAAATCTCTGGGAGTCTGATAGAAGACATGTCTAAAGAAGCTGAATTTTTCGGAGATATTCGCTTTTTTGAAGAAG
>DIAL01000067.1:21582-21943 GCA_002414705.1 Flavobacteriaceae bacterium UBA5079 | reverse complement strand
AGATACCAAACGTAAAAAAGGGGCTACCAAATTAGCAACACTAAAACGGATGGATGAATTGGAGCAACTTATTGTGGAAACTCCGGAATTATCCAAACCTATTTCCATAGTTAGCTTGGTAAAATATGCCAAACAAGCATATACAAATGGGAATCCTAAATATTACCAATTGCCTACTAGTCAAGAAAATTTATTTATTGCCTCCTATATAAAGAATTCATCTTCAAATGTGGATTTATTGAAGAGCTTTGTGGATAGTACAGGTCAATACGCACGAATTACAACCTTCATGAAAGATGTTGGTACCGATAAAATGGAACGTATTGAGGAAAACCTTCAAACAGAAATTGATAAAACGTTT
>DIAL01000067.1:19225-21497 GCA_002414705.1 Flavobacteriaceae bacterium UBA5079 | reverse complement strand
ACAGAAATTGATAAAACGTTTCCTAAAGACAAATATGATGTTACCATAACTGGAAAAGCATTAGTTTTTCAAAAAGGGACCAAATATCTGGTTAAAAATTTAGCCATTTCCTTATCATTAGCCATTTTGCTAATTTCCATATTTATGGCATACATGTTCCGATCGTTTAAAATGATTGTAGTTTCATTAATTCCAAACCTTTTGCCATTAGTTATTACAGCAGGATTAATGGGTTATTTGGGTGTTCCTATAAAACCATCAACCATTTTGGTGTTTAGTATAGCCTTTGGTATTTCGGTAGATGATACCATTCACTTTTTGGCAAAATACAGACAAGAATTGCAAGCCAACCATTGGAAAATTAGAAAGTCCGTTTATGGTGCTTTACGCGAAACAGGTGTAAGTATGTTTTATACATCCATCGTGTTATTTTTTGGATTTTCGGTATTTACCATTTCTAGTTTTGGCGGAACCGTAGCATTAGGTGCTTTGGTATCTGCTACCCTATTATTTGCCATGTTATCTAACTTATTATTATTGCCGTCCCTGTTATTATCATTAGAACGCAGTATTGCCAATAAAGAAGTTTTAAAAGAACCAAGTATTAATATTATTCCAGACGAAGATGATGATGAAGCAGACGAAAATACTGCCGACTCAAAATAGTTTAGCGTTTATTTTTCAAAAAATGTATTTGATTTTTAAATCGTGAAACGACTATCTTTGTAAACTCTAATTTTTATAACCATGAAAATGCATACGGTTGCTGAATTATTAAAAAAAGGAAACACCCTTCAAGAAGTTACCATTAAAGGTTGGGTACGTAGTTTTCGTTCCAAACGTTTTATAGCCTTAAATGATGGCTCTACGTTAAATAACATACAATGTGTTGTTAATTTTGAAGAAACAGACGAAACCACATTAAAGCGCATCACAACAGGTGCTGCAGTATCTATTACAGGAGAATTAACCGAAAGTCAAGGTCAAGAACAAAGTTTAGAAATTCAAGTAAAATCTATTGAAATATTAGGCGATTCAGATCCTGAAACGTATCCCATTCAACCCAAAAAACACTCTTTTGAGTTTTTAAGAGAAAACGCGCATTTACGCACTAGAACGAATACGTTTAGTGCAGTTATGCGTTTACGTTCATCTTTATCTTTTGCCATTCATAAATATTTTAATGACAATGGTTTTTACTACATGCACACACCAATTATTACAGGTAGTGATGCCGAAGGTGCAGGTGAAATGTTTCGTGTAACTGGTTTAGATCCTAAAAACCCACCTCTAACAGAAGATGGCAAAGTAGATTATTCTGAAGATTTCTTCGGAAAAGAAACCAATCTAACCGTTTCTGGACAGTTAGAGGCTGAAACCTATGCCATGTCTCTAGGTAAAGTATATACATTTGGGCCCACTTTTAGAGCTGAAAACTCCAATACATCACGCCATTTAGCGGAATTCTGGATGATTGAACCAGAAGTCGCTTTTATGGACTTGGCTGGTAATATGGATTTAGCCGAAGATTTTATGAAATCTGTTTTAGGTTATATTTTAGAACACAACAAAGAAGATTTAGAATTTTTAGATCAACGATTATCTGACGAAGAAAAAACAAAACCACAAGCCGAGCGCAGTGACATGTCCTTGATAGAAAAAATTAAGTTTGTGGTTGATAATAACTTTAAGCGCGTCAGTTATACAGAGGCCATTGATATCTTGCGACAGTGCAAACCCAACAAGAAAAAGAAATTCAACTATATTATTGAAG
The DNA here is from genome assembly GCA_002414705.1 of Flavobacteriaceae bacterium UBA5079. Taxonomy (GTDB): domain Bacteria; phylum Bacteroidota; class Bacteroidia; order Flavobacteriales; family Flavobacteriaceae; genus Algorimicrobium. Next base: position 19,723 of record DIAL01000067.1, on the reverse strand, counting down.
AATGGGGAGCTGATTTACAAAGTGAACACGAACGTTTTTTAGTGGAAAAACACTTCAAGTGTCCTGTTATTTTATTTGATTATCCAGCAAATATTAAAGCGTTCTACATGCGATTGAATGAAGATGGAAAAACCGTTCGCGCTATGGATATCCTGTTTCCTGGTATTGGTGAAATGGTTGGCGGATCACAACGTGAGGAACGTTTGGACGTTTTAAAAGAAAAAATGAAAGCGCTAGATATTGATGAAAAAGAATTATGGTGGTATTTAGATTTACGTAAATATGGAACTGCTGTACACTCCGGTTTTGGTTTAGGATTTGAGCGTTTGGTTATGTTTGCTACTGGCATGAGCAACATTCGCGATGTGATTCCATTTCCAAGAACACCTCAAAATGCGGAGTTTTAAATTCAGGATATGGCATTCAAAATTAAGCGAAGAAATCTTCAGATTCAGCGTAGCTAATCTTATTATTACAAACTTCGTTTTAAATTGAAAA
>DIAL01000067.1:14600-19094 GCA_002414705.1 Flavobacteriaceae bacterium UBA5079 | reverse complement strand
CTAAATTGAAAATAAAATAATTTCATAAAACAATCTGCGTTAATCCATAATGTAGATTGTTTTTTTTATTTTTATACAAACCCAAAACACACGCATGCTCAAGCAATTTTTACAATTTAAATTATCACAAAAGCTATCACCACAGCAGATTCAATTAATGAAATTGATACAGCTGCCTACGCAAGCTTTTGAGCAACGCTTGAAACAAGAGTTAGAAGAAAATCCTGCTCTTGAAAGTGGCAAGGAATCTTTGGAAGATACCTACGATGATGACTTTGATAATAGTAAAGATGAGTATGATGATAACGAAACCATTAATACCGAAGACATTAATGTAGATGAGTATTTAAGTGACGATGAAATTCCTGATTATCGCACGCAAGCCAATAATTACAGCGCTGATGATGAAGAAAAAACGATGCCGTATGCAGCTGGCACATCGTTTACTCAACATTTAAAAAATCAATTAAACACATTTAGATTAGATGATGAAGAACGTGAAATTGCTGAATTTCTAGTTGGAAGTGTGGATGAAAGCGGTTATATACGTCGTGAACTAATAGATATTATGGACGATTTAGCATTCACGCAAAACATATATACCACCGAAGATAAAATAAAAAGTGTTTTAAAAATTGTGCATCAACTAGATCCAGCAGGTGTTGGCGCACGAAATTTACAAGAGTGTTTAAGTATTCAATTACATAGAAAGCAGAAAACTCCAGATGTGGAATTAGCCATTGATATAATGGATAATGCTTTTGAGCAGTTTAGTAAAAAACATTACAAAAAACTCATTCATAAATTTGATATCACAGAATTACAGCTAAAAGACGCCATTCATGTTATTGAGCATCTAAACCCAAAACCTGGTGGCTCTTATGCAGGAAACAACCGTGTAGTGGAACATGTCGTGCCCGATTTTGCCATTCGGATAGTTGATGGCGAATTGGAGCTAACACTAAATGGTAGAAATGCACCAGAATTGCATGTATCACGTGAGTATAGCAACATGATGCAAGGTTACAAGGAAAGTAAAGAGAAATCGAAATCTCAAAAAGATGCGGTTCAATTTATCAAACAAAAGCTAGATGCTGCAAAATGGTTTATAGAAGCTATTAGGCAACGTCAGCAGACGTTATTTGTTACGATGAGTTCTATTATGCATTACCAAAAAGAATACTTCTTAACAGGTGATGAGCGCAAATTACGACCTATGATATTAAAAGATATTGCAGATGAAATTGATATGGATGTATCCACCGTATCACGTGTAGCGAACAGTAAATATGTGGACACACCTTATGGTACGAAGTTAATCAAGGAATTCTTTTCTGAATCGATGACTAACGATCAAGGTGAAGAAGTATCTACCCGAGAAATTAAAAAAATATTAGAAACGGTTATCGAGGAGGAAAATAAACGGAAACCCATGACTGACGACGCTTTAGCAAAAATACTTAAAGAAAAAGGCTACCCAATTGCCAGACGAACCGTTGCCAAATACCGTGAGCAATTAGATATTCCTGTTGCACGTTTACGAAAGAAAATTTGATGAATTTTATATTAAGAAGTATTTCGTTTATTTTCCATCCTATTGTGATGCCTTTATTGGGTGTGATTTTCTATTTTTCAAAATCGCCAAGGTATTTACCCATGGAGATTATCCAAGCCAAAGTGGTTTCGTTATTTATATTAACCATTTTACTTCCTATATTACTTTATTTCTTATTAAAGTCTTTGGGTAAAACAGATTCTATATACTTACAATCTACTAAAGAGCGTATTTTTCCACTGGTTTTAAATGGTATTATTACGCTTCTAATTATTATTCGCGTGCTACCGAGTCATGAAATTATTGAATTGTATTTCTTTTTTCTTGGTATTTTACTGTCCACATTAAGCTGCTTAATTCTGGCTATATTAAAGTTTAAGGCTAGTATTCACATGATGGCTGTATCTGGCGTCTTTATGTTTTATTTGGCTTTAAGTATACATTTTAGTATAAATATAAATGGAACACTTGCGCTAATAGTGATACTTATTGGAGCTATTGCCACTTCCAGGTTGCACTTAAAAGCACATACCTATCCAGAATTAATTACAGGTTTTTTTATAGGTCTAATTCCGCAATTAATTTTGGTGAATTATTGGTTGTGAAAAATATGGAAATAGACAAAACTAGTCATCGTAACTAATATAAAACTGACTAAAGAATATAAAATATGAGTCCTACTTTAAGGGCATTCATATCAACAGATTGGTTATTTACGCTTACGTTATTAAATATAGAATTCAATCCATAATAAAAATAGATATTCCATGTATTATAACCAGCACTCATGGTAAATCCATATTGGAAGTCGTTAAAAGAATCAATCTTACTGTTTTTAATAGTCCCTAAATCGCCTCGAAATTTGGAGGAATTATACAGTAAATACCCAATATTAACACCTGTGTAGATGCGCCAGAATTTATATTCTTCAGCGGTTGAAGTTCGCCAACGAAATTGCAAGGGCAATTCCACCATATAGGTAGTAAACTTATTCTTTGTATAATTAATATCTGTCTTATCCAACACCAAGTAATCTAAATTACCAGCATCATTTTTAGTAATCAGGAAATTATGATTAAAGGAATTAGACGATAATCCTAAACCTACACCAAATGCAACATTACGGCGTTTATTAATAGGGAAATCGCGAATAAACCCAAAATGAAATCCACTAGAAAATCCACTCTGCGATACTTGATCTGGTTTGTTTCCTAATAAATTATAGGTTATTGCCAAGTAAAATTGATCTTCTCTATATTTAGTGTCCACCTCGTTAGCTAAAGAGTCTTTAGCTAATTCTTCTAGCTGTGCAAACGTATTATATAGTGTTGCAAAGAATAATGTAAATAAAAACCATTTTTTCATGTAAGAATAGAAATAATAATGGGTTTAAAATACAAAAAAAGGCGTTTAGATTTCTCAAAACGCCTTTAATTATAAAATTAAGAATACTTTATTGTTTTAGACTTTGTAGGGCATCTCCCTTTCTAGTCTTGTAATTTATTTTAAGCGCGTTTACTTCACGCAATTTTTGTTTTACATCAGACACAAGACCCATGTTAGTTTCTTTATCTACACTTAAAACAGTTGTTAAAAAAGGAACTTCCTCTTCACGCTTATCAGCACGTTCGGCTGCTATAAAAGCTGGAATTTCAGACACATCAGCAAATTTATCATTTAGCTGTATACGCGCTTCAGATCCAAACTGTTTATAAGCACTACTTGGTTTCCCTGCATAGATATACATTAATAGGTTACGTTTAGCTAGCTTCTCTACTTGATCAGCTGCTGGCAAACTATTTTGAATTTTTAATGTATTCTGACGCATAACTGTAGCAACCATAAAGAAGAATAACAACATAAATACAATATCAGGTAATGATGCTGTAGATATGGCTGGTAAGCCTCCATCTTTTTTCTTTTTAAATTTAGACATAAATATTATGGTTTATCTAATTAGACTTTTTTGGTTCTGCTTCCGAAAATTTCTGCGGTATTAAAAGTTTAATATCTTCTATTTTATCTTTTAATTGTGCTTTTCTGGAAGGCGATGTTCTTGCATCGTTATATTCGTTATCTGCTTCTACAAAGTTAACACCTAAATTTGGGTATTTTAATTCAAACTCACGATTACGTAACACGTTATATGCTGCAATAATCTCGTTTTGAACCGCTATATAGGTTTCATAACTTGTTCCTCTATCATTTTGTAAAGAAATAATGGCTTTCTGGAAATTATCAGATGATTCTGGATTACGCTTACCTTTACAGGATTTACATGCATCCTCGCCTTTACCACCACCATTATCCAAAAAGGCAACAGCAGTTTTACGCAAATCTTTAAGCTTTATTAAATCTCCTTCACTTCCTGCGGCTTTCAAAAACAATTCATTATTTCCGTTAACAGTAAGTTGAAAAATATTTCTTTCTTTAATAATAGGTGGTTCCGTTTCTTCAATTGGTGGCAACTTTCGGTTTAGACCAGAGTCTACCTCAATAGTTGTAGTTACCAAGAAGAAAATCAATAGTAAAAAAGCAATGTCGGCCATGGAGCCTGCATTAACTTCTGGTGCTGCTCTTTTTGCCATAATTATTTATTCGTTAGTTTTTTAACGCCCGATAATAACATAATTACCGCAGCTGAAGCTATTAGAATGTAGAACGCTATTAAGCCAGCGCCAACCATTTGCGATTCGCCAGATGTTGCTTCTATTCCATTATAAAAATAAGGAGTAGCATCACCACCTGAAACAGCATAAGCAATGATTAATACTGCTGCAAAAACACCTACACTAATAAGTGTGTTTTTAAGCGTAGCCGTATTTGTAAATAAGTTCTTTAAAACAAAGATTAGTACAAATAAAACCGTAATGATCATAATAGCATAAGCTACAAAGGCTAAAGGATCTACAATGGCTGTATCGCCACTTAATGCTGCA
>DIAL01000067.1:0-14480 GCA_002414705.1 Flavobacteriaceae bacterium UBA5079 | reverse complement strand
AATCGCCACTTAATGCTGCAGATTTTATCGCTTCATCACCTTCAGATATTATTCTTACCAGGAATATAATACCTAGAAGACCTAGGATTCCTGCCAAGATTTTTAAAATTTTGTGTAAATTCATAATTTAAAAAATTATTGCGGTTAATTATTACTTCTTGTGTCTAATCAATAAATCCATTAAAGTAATGGATGCATCTTCCATATCATTAACAATACTGTCAATTTTAGCGATGATGTAATTGTAAAAGATTTGAAGAATAATAGCAACAATTAAACCAAATACGGTTGTTAAAAGTGCTACTTTAATACCACCCGCAACTAAAGACGGTTGCATATCACCAGCAGCTTGAATTTTATCGAATGCTTGAATCATACCAATTACCGTACCCATGAATCCTAACATAGGAGCCAATGCAATAAATAATGAAATCCAAGATACATTTTTTTCTAGTTGTCCCATTTGAACACCACCATAAGCAATAACCGCTTTTTCAGCAGCTTCAAGCCCTTCATCAGTTCTATCTAAACCTTGATAGAAAATAGATGCAACTGGTCCTTTTGTATTTCTACAAACTTCTTTTGCAGCTTCAACACCACCTGATTGTAATGCATCTTCTACGTCTTGTGTTAATTTTTTAGTGTTTGTTGAAGAAAGGTTTAAAAAGATAATTCTCTCAATAGCAATTGCTAAACCTAGAATTAAACATAATAATACAATTCCCATAAAACCTGGACCACCTTCTATGAATCGTTTTTTTAATTCCTGGTGAAATCCTAATGACTCTTCTGCTGCAACATCTTCTGCGGCATCGTCTTGAATTGAAGTAACAACTGTGTTTGCACTTGAAATTGCACTTGTAGTTGCGTTAGCTGTTCCGAATGCCACAAAACACATGATGGCTAGGATAGAAAATAATCTTTTCATTTGTTCTTGTTCTTAATTTTATTAGTTAAAGTGTTAAAGATATAAAAAAATTGTAATTAAAAAATTAAAATTACAGTAGAGTTATGTAAGTCTTTTTAATCTTACTTACTAAAAACACTACTGTAACAAAAGGATTTCGGGCTTTTTGAGAGACAACTTAATATGTTATTGCTATTAAATTATCACTAAATATGTGGTTTACAAACCACTACCAAAAAACACTTTAGCAGAGAGGAAGGGATTCGAACCCTCGATACCCTTTTGAGGTATACACGCTTTCCAGGCGTGCGCCTTCGACCGCTCGGCCACCTCTCTGTATTAAGTTTTTCTTACAGGGAGCCAAATAACGAAAAATCTTTATAAGGCGAAAATTTTGTGAGTTAATTTTACGCCATTTCTCCTCTTAAAGCAGTTTCAAAAACTGTTTTGAAGGTTTTTTGGGAAACTTTCTCTCCTAAAAGGTACATTAATTTAGTAATTGCCGCTTCTGTTGTAATGTCTTTCCCTGAAATAACGCCAATATTTTTTAATTGTGAGCTCGTTTCATACTGTCCCATATTAACACTTCCTCCTGAACATTGTGTTACATTAATAACATGAATACCTTTTTTAATGGTTTCCTTTATTAATTGCACAAACCAATCTTCAGTTGAGGCATTTCCAGCTCCATAGGTTTCAAGAACGACTCCTTTGACATTCGGATTGTGTAAAATACCTTCCAAAATTGTTTTAGAAATACCTGGAAACAGTTTAATGAGCGCTATATTGGTATCAAATGTTTTGTGTAAGCGTAATTTTTTTCTAGCATTGGGAACAAGCAATGCATCATTGTTAATAGTAATATGAACACCAGATTCAGCTAAATGTGGATAATTTAGACTTTCAAAAGCTTCAAAATGTTCTGCATTAATTTTTGTTGTTCTGTTTCCTCTATATAATTTGTATTCAAAATACAAACCGACTTCCCGAATAACTGGACGATTCCTTACTTGTAAAGATGCCATTTGAATAGAGGTTATTAAATTTTCTTTGGCATCGGTTCGTAAATCTCCAATAGGCAATTGCGATCCTGTTAAAATAACAGGTTTTGCTAAATTTTCTAACATAAAACTCAATGCAGATGCGGTATAACTCATGGTATCACTACCATGAAGAACTACAAAACCATCAAAAAGATCATAATTAGTTTCAATTATTTCTGCCATTTGAACCCAATATTCTGGACTCATATTGGAGGAATCTATGGGTTCTTCAAAGGATGTAGTTTCAATTTGGCAGGTTAAAAGCTTTAATTCGGGAATTCGTTTTAATAAATTATTAAAGTCGAATGTCTTCAAAGCTCCAGTATTTGGGTTTTTTATCATCCCAATAGTACCACCTGTATATATTAAAAGAATTTTTGGACTTGTGTTTTCCATATTTATATGTGAAAAATGGCTTTCGAATTTTCCGTGGTTATTTCAGCTATGTCTTCTTTAGGCAAGTCATACAATTCTGATAGTTTTTCCAATACCTTTATAATGTATGAACTTTCATTTCGTTTTCCTCGGAACGGTTTTGGAGCAAGATAAGGCGAATCGGTTTCCAAAACAATATGTTTTAATGGGATTTGATTCAGAAACTGATCAATTTTTCCATTTTTAAAAGTCACGACACCTCCTATTCCTAATTTCATATTATAAGAAATAGCTTGTTTGGCTTGCTCTAATGTTCCTGTGAAGCAATGAAAAATACCAAATAAATCATCCGATTTTTCGTCTTCCAAAACTTCAAAAATGTCATCAAAAGCATCACGACAATGAATTACGATGGGTAATTTATATTTTTTAGCTAATTGAATTTGATGTTTGAAGGCTTTCTTTTGAATTTCTAACGTAGACGTATCCCAATACAAATCAATACCTATTTCGCCAATAGCAAAAAAACTTCTTTGTGCAAGTAAGTCTTCAACATGCGCTAATTCATCTTGATAATTTTCTTGAACAGAAGTTGGGTGCAAACCCGTCATTAAATATACATGATCTGGAAAATCCGTTTCCAATTTCAACATAGCTTTGGTATATGACGAATCTATTGCTGGAATAAAAAATCGGGAAACGCCAGCGTCAATCGCACGTTTAATCATAGCTTTTCTATCATCATCAAAAGCATCACTATATAAATGGGTATGTGTATCCGTAATTATCATTTTGCAAAAGTAAAAAAGTAACCACCAATGTGATGCCTTTCTACTTTATAATTTTAATTTGAACTGAAAATGTTATTTTTAAAACACTTTTTTTAAAATAGTATGTCTAACACCTATTAAAAATTCTGCCTAACTTTTTTAACCTATTATTTATAGGTATTTTTGATTTTCCCGAAAACCAAACAATGAGCGATAAAATAAGAATAAGTTTAAAAGATTTTCTTTTAGAAAAAGGCTACACGAAAATTAAACTAAAATTGACAAAGACCAATCATTTTGAAATAAAGTCTACTATAAATGGTGTTAAAGGCCTTTTTATTTTAGACACTGGAGCCTCTAGTTCATGTGTAGGTTTTGAAGCTATTGAAACTTTTAAATTGAAAGTTAAGGATTCTGAAATAAAAGCCGCTGGTGCTGGCGCCATTGATATGGTAACTCAATTATCTAAAAAAAATAGTGTTAAAATTGGAAAATGGAAACACGACAAAGTACCACTTATATTATTTAACCTAACACATGTTAATACAGCATTAGTTAGTCATAATGCAAAACCTGTTGATGGTATTATTGGGGCGGACATTTTACGGAAAGGAAAAGGTGTTATTGATTATGAGAAGAAATATCTATATTTAAAACTTTAGCTAATACAAGCTATAATTTTAAAAACACTTATCTTTATTCTAAATTCCTACAAACTAACCTCAACATGCAAACTTCTATAATTATAGCCGATGATCATCCACTTATGTTACGTGGACTCCACGACTTTCTTAAATCTAAAGGGTACAACATATTAGGTAGTGCAGAAGACGGTAAAGAAGCTTATAATTTAATTATAAAGCTGAAACCTGAAATTGCCATTTTGGATATTAGAATGCCTTTTATGTCTGGGCTTGAAGTTGCTGAAGAATGTTTAAAAAATGGTATTAAAACAAAAATTATTCTAATAACCTTTGATAATGATGAGGGGTTATATGACAAGGCTCAAGAATTAAAAATTTTTGGATATATTTTAAAAGAATTTGCCATTGAAGAAATTGAGTTTTGTATTCAAAATGTTATTAATAACAAACCTTATTTTAGCGAAGAAATAGATTTATATTTAAATCCCCAGACAAACTCACAAAAACCAAATGCATTAAACGATTTGACAAAAACTGAAATTAAAGTTCTAGCTTTAATTGCTCAGAATAAAACCGCTAATGAAATAGGTAATGCCTTATCCGTTTCTGGAAGAACCATTGAAAAACATAAAAGCAATATTATTAAAAAATTGCAATTGGAATCCAAACACAACAGTCTTTCATTATATGCTAAAGAAAACGAACAGTTTTTACATTAACTGAAAAATACGTAGTTCTACGTATTTCACAGCAAATAACTATTCCGTATATTTACTGTGCTATTAATCGAGTGACTTGTTTTTAACAAGTTAAAAATCAAAAGGCTTTAAAGGTTTTACTTTTAAGGTCTTTTTTTTTTACTTTATTTTAAAAAAAGGCAAAAATACGTAGAACTACGTATTTTGTACATGGTTTATATTGTATATCTTTACACTGCTATTAGTTAGTTATTTGAGGGTATTTAATAAAGGGCTTTTAATCTTAAGATTAGAAGCCCTTTTCTTTTATAAACGTATTTCGCGCAAACCAAAAATTACGTAGTTCTACGTATTTTTTATATGAACTGTTAGCCCTACCTTTATCATGCTATTAATTACAGTTGTAGAATTTATTTTTTAAAACTATCCTACTTTAAAACATATAAAATGGAATCGTCAAATCTACCAAACAACCTAGAGATCATGCAGGAATCGAACACAAATAAATTTCTCGTTTTTGGAATTATCGTATTAGTCGTCATTGTTATAACGTTAAATGTTCTTGTAACCTTTTTTTAATTTAGTTAGTTATTTTTTTTAAGAAAAAAGCGCTATTTCTTAAAGAAATAGCGCTTTTTTGTTGTAATAACTTTATGAAATATTATAACTCTAAAGCCTTTTTAATATCATTATTCATTAATAATTCAGTTGGATTTTCTAATGCTTCTTTTACAGCTACCAAGAAACCTACAGATTCTTTACCGTCAATAATTCTATGGTCGTAAGATAAAGCTACGTACATAATTGGACGAATTTCAACCTTTCCATCGATAGCAACTGGTCTTTCAACAATATTGTGCATGCCTAAAATTCCACTTTGAGGTGGATTAATAATTGGCGTAGAAAGCATACTTCCAAACACACCACCATTAGTAATAGTAAAAGTACCTCCAGTCATTTCATCAACTGTAATTACGCCATCACGTGCACGAATTGCCAGACGTTTTACTTCGTTTTCAACACCTCTAAAGGTTAAGTTTTCAGCATTCCTAATTACAGGCACCATTAAACCTTTTGGTCCAGAAACTGCGATTGATACATCCACAAAATCGAAACTCTTCATTTCTTTTCCATCTATCATGGAATTAACTGCTGGATACATTTTTAAGGCTCTAACTACCGCTAATGTAAAGAATGACATGAATCCTAAACCAACACCATGTTTGGTTTTAAAGGTTTCTTTATATTCATTTCGTAACGCAAAAATTGGCGACATGTCCACTTCGTTAAACGTAGTAAGCATAGCCGTTGTGTTTTTAGCTTCCACTAACCGTTCTGCTACTTTACGTCTTAACATAGACATTTTAGTATTAGTACTTGAACGATTTCCACCTGTTGGTGTTCCCATAGATGGTACTGCATTTATAGCATCATCTTTTGTAATGCGACCGTCTTTTCCAGTTCCAGAAATTTGCGAGGCATCCATATCTTTTTCAGCTAAAATCTTTTTAGCAGCAGGACTTGCTGTTCCTGTTGCATACGTTTTAGTTTCTGCCTGAACTACAGCTTTTGGCGCTTCAGTTTTTACTGCTGCTGGAGCTTCTTTTTTAGGTTCTTCTATCTTTTCAGAACTTCCTGAACCGCCTCCTGGCTTTTCAGCAGAGGTATCAATTAAGCAAACAACGGCTCCAACTTCTACAGCGTCACCTTCTTCAGCTTTAAGCGTTATAGTTCCACTAGCTTCGGCAGGCAGCTCTAAAGTTGCTTTGTCACTATCTACTTCTGCAATGGCTTGGTCTTTTTCTACGTAATCACCATCAGCAACTAACCATGTTGCAATTTCTACTTCTGTAATAGATTCTCCTGGCGAAGGAACTTTCATTTCTAAAATCATCGTGATACTGTTTTAGTTTTTAATATGTTGTTAATGTTGATTGTTTTTTGTTTTGTCAAACACAAAGTCTATTACTTCTTGATGACGCTTTTTAGATCGTACTGAACTACCAGCTGCTGGAGCTCCATAAGGTCTTCGTGTTGCTGCTCTGAATGTTTTTGCTTCTTCAAAATGCATTAGCATATGGCTGTATGCTCCCATATTTCTAGGTTCTTCTTGAGCCCAAACAATATCTTTAGCATTTTTATATTTATTTAATACAGCTCTCATGGCGTCTGCTGGTAATGGGAATAATTGTTCTATTCTTACCAAAGCTACATCTTGACGATTTAAATTTTCGCGTTGCTCCAATAAATCATAATAGAATTTACCGGTTACAAAAACAAGTGTTTTTACATCCGCTGTTTTAATTTCGGTATCGTCTATTAATTCTTGGAAACTCCCATTTGCAAATTCATTGACAGTTGAAACCACTTTTGGATTTCGTAATAAACTTTTTGGTGTAAACACAATTAATGGTTTACGGTATTTTGCTTTTACTTGTCTGCGTAAAATATGAAACATGTTTGCAGGTGTAGTACAGTCTGCAACAAACATATTGTCTTTAGCGCATAATTGTAAATAACGTTCCATTCGTGCAGAGGAATGCTCCGCACCTTGACCTTCATAACCATGTGGTAAAAGCATGACTAATCCGTTTTGCAATTTCCATTTATCTTCGGCTGCAGATATATATTGATCCAACATAATTTGCGCACCATTACTGAAATCTCCAAACTGGGCTTCCCAGATTGTTAAGGTTTTTGGGCTTGCCATAGCATACCCATAATCAAAACCTACAACACCATATTCTGATAATAATGAATTATAGATAAAGAATTTCCCTTGATTATCACTCAATTGATTATGAAGAATAATTTCTTCTTCGCTATCTTCTACTTTTACAACAGCATGTCTGTGTGAAAACGTGCCACGCTCTACATCCTGACCTGATATTCTAACATCATTTCCGTCTAATAATAAGGTTCCGTAAGCTAAATGCTCTCCCATTGCCCAATCCAGTTTGTTTTCATCAAACATGGTTTGTCTAGACTGGATTAAACGTTCTATTTTACGAATGAATTTTTTATCATTTGGAAGGTTTGAAATAACTTTCGTTACTTTTTCTAAATCCGCTACACTACAAGTAGTATCTACGGTTTTCATCATTTTATCCTCATCTACCGAAATATAATTTTCCCATTCATTTTGCATAAATGGTGTAATTTCAGTTTTATCTTCTTTTCTAGAATCTTCTAAATTTTCTTCAAGCTTATTTTTATAATCTTCTTCAAGTTTTTGAACATAAGCCTCATCAATTATACCTTCAGAAATTAACTTGGCAGCATAAATATCTCTTGGGTTTTGATGTTTTGAAATTGCTTTATACAGTTTTGGTTGTGTAAAACGCGGTTCATCACCTTCATTATGACCATATTTTCTGTAACCTAATAAATCAATAAAGACATCACGCTTAAATTTCATTCTAAAATGTAAGGCAAATAACATAGCATGGACTACGGCTTCTGCATCATCTGCATTTACATGCAATACTGGCGACAGTGTTACTTTGGCAACATCTGTACAATATGTGCTAGAACGTGCATCTAGATAGTTTGTAGTAAATCCTATTTGGTTATTAACAACTATATGAATGGTTCCATTTGTTTTATAACCATCTAATTGCGCCATTTGTACAATTTCGTAAACAATACCTTGTCCAGCAATGGCAGCATCACCATGAACAACTATTGGCAATACTTGTGATGGATTTTCAGGATATTTATCATCTTGTTTGGCTCTAACAATACCTTCTACTACTGCTCCTACCGTTTCTAAATGTGATGGGTTAGGTGCAATGTTTAGATTTATTTTTTTGCCATTATCTGTAACACGATCACTGGTCCATCCTAAATGGTATTTAACATCACCATCAAAAACTTCTTGTTCATAATCTTTACCATCAAATTCACTAAAGATATCTTTAGCAGATTTTCCAAAAATATTTGTTAGCGTACTTAAACGGCCACGATGTGCCATACCCATAACAAATTCCTTAACATCATATTCAGATGCTTTTTCTATCAAAGCATCCAAAGCTGGAATTAAAGACTCTCCACCTTCTAAAGAAAAACGTTTTTGACCTACATATTTTGTATGTAAGAATGTTTCAAAAGAAACGGCTTCGTTTAATTTTTTAAGAATATGTTTTTTCTCGTCTGTAGAAAAGTTAGGCTGATTATCATTGATATTTAATTTTTCCTGAATCCATTTAATTTCTTCAGGTTTTCTGATATACATATATTCCACACCTATAGAATGGCAATATATTTTCTCTAAATGGGTAATAATATTCCGTAACGACTGTGTACCTAGACCTAATATATTTCCTGCACTAAAAGGAGTGTCCAAATCAGCTTGCGACAAACCAAAATTTTCAAGAGCAAGTGTTGGCTCATATGTTCTTCTGGCGCGAACTGGATTTGTTTTGGTAAACAAATGTCCTCTGGTTCGGTAACTATCTATAAGTTGCACCACTTGAAACTCTTTGGTAACACTTTCGGAAACTTGCTCGCAAGAATCACCTGTTTCAGAGGTTTCGGTTAAGCCATAACTTTCACTACCAAAGTCGTAACCTTGAAAAAAGGCTCTCCAACTTGGCTCAACAGAATCTGGGTTTTGTAAATATTGATCGTATAAATCAGCAAAGTATGCTGTATGTGCGGCGTTTAAAAAAGAATATTTATCCATAAATGAATTAAAACTGAATCGTTCAGACTAAATTTACACAAAAGTACAACTTTTACTAAAATTAGATATGGTTTTCTTATTTTTATAACATCTAATTAACTAAAATTTTAAAAATGAAACTGGATTCCAAATTCACAAAAATAAACTGTCTATTATTTGGCTTTTGCTGCCTAATACTTACAAGTATTTCTGCTCAAAACAACACAAATGATTTTTGGAGTCATGTACGTTTTGGTGGTGGTATTGGTTTGGGGTTTTCAGGCGATTATTTTAGTGGAACATTAGCGCCAAGTGCTATTTATCAGTTTAATCGGCAGTTTGCAATGGGTATTTCATTAAATGGAACGTATTCTACAAGAAAAGATTTTTATAAATCTACTATTTTAGGCGGAAGTGTTCTGGGATTATTCAATCCCATACCGCAAGTGCAATTGTCAGCTGAATTTGAACAATTAAACGTAAACAGACAGTGGGAAAACCGATTACTTATTACTGACGAGAATTATTGGTATCCTGCTTTATTTTTGGGTGCTGGATATACTATTAATTCGGGACGTGTTTCAACAGCTATCGGAATAAGGTATGATGTACTATATGATAGAGATAAAAGTATTTATGGAAGCTCTTGGATGCCGTTTTTTAGATTTTATTTCTAAGAATACATATTCTTAAACCAAACTTTTTGCCACTCGCGTTGTAATATTAAAAAAGCCACATGTTCTGCCATAAGAACGGTATCTGAACCATCCAGTTCTCTAACTTTTTTTTCGGAAACATCAATAATATAAAGTAGGTTTAAATACTCCATAAATTTTTCTTGGATTAATTTATATACCAGTTCATGAAGCATAAATTTTAAACTAGTTGGCAGTATCTCCAAATCAAATTCCATGTCTACGTTTGCCAAAGCTAAATCCTTATTCAGTTGCTCAATCAATTTTTGATATAAATCTAGCTGATTAGCCTCCTGAATTAAATCGGTAAAGGTATTTGGTAATTGCATTACACATTTCGGTTCATAAGTTGCTGACCAAAGGTTTTTAATACCGTTTTTTTATCTTCAGAAACTTGTAATTTATTTAATATTTGAAATGCTTTGTTGGTGTATTCTTCAATAACTTGTTTAGTTGCTAAGCTAGAACCAGATGTTTCGAAAATATCTTTTATGGTCTGAATTTTATTGGTTTGATCTGACGGTTTCAAACTGTACAAATTTAATAATTGTTGTTTGTCTTCTTCAGTAGAAAACTCCAAGGCCTTTAAATACAAATAGGTTTTTTTGTTTTCAATAATATCGCCTCCAACTTGTTTGCCAAAAGTTTCAGGATTACCAAACGCATCTAAATAATCATCTTGCAACTGAAAGGCAATTCCTAAATTTTTTCCAAATTCGTATATGTTTGCTTTATCTGTTTCAGAAGCACCGGCAACAATAGCACCCATTTCCATAGCTGCCCCTACTAAAACAGCTGTTTTATATTCAATCATTTTTAAATATTCGGCAATAGACACATCATCACGCGTTTCAAAATCTACATCATATTGCTGACCTTCACAAACCTGCAAAGCGGTTTTACTAAATAATTTTGCTAATGCTTGAAAAGTTTGCGGTTCATAGTTTTCAAACAATTGATATGCCATAATTAGCATAGCATCACCAGATAAAATTCCAGTATTTACATCCCATTTTTCATGAACGGTTTCCTGACCTCTTCGTAAAGGCGCATCATCCATAATATCATCATGCACCAATGAAAAATTATGAAAAACCTCAATACTTAAAGCTGCATTTAATGCTTTTTCATAGTGAGCATCAAAAATTTCAGCTGTCATTAAGGTTAAAACAGGACGTAAGCGTTTTCCGCCTAATTGTAATATATAATTAATAGGATTATATAATGATTTTGGCTCTTTTACTTGAACGAATTCATTCAAATAATCTACAAAGGCTTGCTGATAAAAAGGTATGTTTTGCATCAGGCAAAAATAAGGCAATTCATTTAATTATTACAACAACATTTTGCCAATATTAACAAAAGGTTAATACTTTGGAAACTTTTTAGGTTTTTAAAGTTTCCTTTGGTACATTTGCACCACATTATGAAAGAAAAAATTTTAAAAAGCGCAGCAGACATGTTCATAACCTATGGGTTTAAGAGCGTAACTATGGACGATATTGCTAATGAAATTGGTGTTTCAAAGAAAACCATTTATCAGCATTTTGATAATAAAACCAAGCTTGTTGAGGCTACAACCATGCATCTATTCGAAATAATTTCGCATGGTATTGATTGCATTTGTGCTTTAGACAAAAACCCTATTGAAGAATTATACGATATCAAGAGTTTTGTTATGCAACACTTGAAAGATGAGAAATCATCACCACAGTATCAGCTTCAAAAATATTATCCTAAAATAGCTGCCACCTTAAAAACAAAGCAGTTTGACGTGATGCAGGACTGTGTTAAAGATAATCTTGAAAAAGGCGTTAAAAACAATCTGTTCCGAGCGGATATTAATATTGATTTTATTTCTAGAATTTATTTCAATAACATGGTATCATTAAAGGATCAAGATTTATTTCCACTTAACAATTTTTCTATGAACATGCTCATGGAAAATTATTTAGAATACCACTTAAGAGGCATATGCACACCTAAAGGTTTAGATGTATTAATCAAATTATTAAAAACAAATCAATTAATTAACGAATGAAAAATAAGCTAGTATTAATAGCATTTTTGGCAACATACAGTCTGTTTTCACAAGAAAACAAACAACAATTTACGCTACAAGAAGCCATAGATTATGCCTTAATAAATAATCGATCTGCAAAAAATGCTGTTAGAGATATTGAAGCAGCCGAAAAACAAAAATGGGAAACAACTGCTTCTGGTTTACCTCAAATAGATGCCGCTATAGATTATACTAATTGGATAAAACAACAAGTAGCCTTATTACCAGCAGAAATTGCAGGCGGAACACCAGGCACATTTGTTCCTGTACAATTTAGCCCAAAACAAAATTTAAATGCTATAGCAACTCTAAATCAGTTATTATTTGATGGTTCTTATATAGTAGGACTTCAATCAGCAAAAGTATATTTAGAAATTTCTGAAAATGCAAAAATAAAAACTGATTTAGAAGTTAGAAACGCCGTAATAAACGCTTATGGGAATGTGCTTTTGGCGGAAGAAAACTTGAAAATTGTCAATAAAAACATTGATGTACTTGAAAAAAACCTAAATGAAACCACCAAAATTTACGAAAATGGCTTAACTGAAGAAGAAAGTGTTGAGCAGTTACAAATAACTTTAACCGGTTTAGAAAACTACTTAAATAATGTGGAGCGCACCAAAAATATTGCTTATCAATTATTCAATATTACTTTAGGAATTGATTTAAATGAACCAACTACTTTAACAGATAGTCTAGAAGTGTTAACGCTTCAAAACATTTCGCTTGACTTATTACAAGCCGATGAAAATATTGAAAACAGTATTGATTACCAAATTGCAAAAAACCAAGAAGTATCAAAAGAGTTACTTTTAAAGTTAGAAAAAAGCACCTTTTTGCCAAGATTAAGCGCTTTTATAAATGGTGGTTATAGCGGATTTGGCGAAACTTTTGCCTTTACAACTAATAATCAGGCATGGTATGGATCTTCACTTTTTGGTGTAAACATGTCTATTCCAATATTTAGTTCTGGTATGCGAAGTGCTGCCACACAACGTGCTCGAATAGATTTAGATATTGCTAAAGAAGAATTAACAGAAACTGAACAACAGTTAAAATTTCAAATATCGGCAGCTAAAAGCGACTACCAATTTGCTATTGAAGAATATGAAAACAAACAGCAAAACTTAAATTTAGCCGAACGTATAGAACAAAAAAACCAAACAAAATTCTTTGAAGGAATAGCGTCTAGTTTCGATTTACGACAAGCACAAACACAACTTTATACTGCACAACAGGAATATTTACAATCCATGTTTAATGTTATTACTAAAAAATCAGAACTTGAAACTATACTCAATACTGTAAATTATTAAGCCAATCCATCACACTGAAATCATGAAAAACATAAAATTACTTATTATTCTTGCCCTTATCATTTCGTCATGTGGCAATAAAAAAGAAAAATCCCTTGATGCTGTTTTAGAATCAAACAACTTAACAGAATTAAAAGAAAGACGCAGCGAAATTGACGTCAAGCAACAAGAATTAAACGACCAGATGGCTTTGCTAAACGAAAAAATAGCACAGTTAGATACTATTAAAAAAGTGCCTTTAATTACCACATTTAAGGCGAAGCAAGAAGTTTTTAATCACCTTTTAGAAATTCAAGGAAATGTTACCACCAAAAATTTATTGGTTGTAACACCAGAATTCAATGGCATCTTAACTAAGGTATATGTCAAAGAAGGACAGGAAGTAAAAAAAGGACAACTTTTGGCTAAAATTGATGATGGTGGTTTAAGTCAACAACTAGCACAATTAGAAATTCAAACCAATTTAGCCAAAACGACTTTTGAGCGTCAAAAGCGCTTATGGGATCAAAACATTGGTAGTGAAATTGAATATTTACAAGCTAAATCGTNNATATTCTTTGAGTATCTACATTACTATAACCTATACAGGGTATTCCTAAATATGCACAATTTAAGTTAAATGTTCCAGCTGCGGCTGTTCCTAATTGTACACCATACTTAAACCTTGATAAATTATTTATCCAACTAGACCAACTCAACCAACAAATTTCAAAAACCAATGTAACTGCCCCATTTTCTGGAACTATTGATGATGTGATAACAGAACAAGGAAGTGTGGTTATGGCTGGACAAAGTCAACTAATGCGTATTGTAAATTTAGACAACATGTATATTGAAACCGATGTGCCTGAAAGCTACATTGCTAATGTTACAAAAGGAAAAAATGTTACGGTTGAGTTTCCTATTCTTGGCAAAACCATTGATACGAAAATTCGGCAAGCTGGCGATTTTATAAATCCAGCCAACCGAACTTTCAAAATAGAAGTAAGCGTACCAAATAATGATAAAACCATTAAGCCAAACTTAACTGCACGACTTAAAATTAACGATTACACAAATGAAGAAGCGTTACTAATTCCGCAAAGTATTATTTCAGAAAATGCTGATGGTGAACAGTACATTTATGTTATTTCTAATAAAAATAACACAAGTGAAGGTGAAGCCAAACGTGTTATTATAAAAACTGGAAGAACTCAGGGAGACGTTATTGAGGTGCTAGAAGGTATTGAAGATGGTGCTGAAATTGTAAAAGAAGGCGCTAGAAGTGTTAAAGAGGGGCAAATGGTTAAGGTTGTAACCCTAGAGAC
>DIAL01000150.1:5247-6378 GCA_002414705.1 Flavobacteriaceae bacterium UBA5079 | reverse complement strand
AAGAAGAAGAATGGGAAATTACTATTGACAATTACGAAAGCCCAATTCCTGAACACCTAAAATGGCAAAACTGGGCAGCCGATGATGAGGGCTTAACAGGCGATGCTTTAATGGAATTTATAGAAAACGAATTGTTTCCGGCCTTAAAAGACTTGGATATTACCATTAGTCCGCAAGCAAAAATTGTCCGTTCGGTGTTTGATGATACCTATAACTTTATGAAAAACGGAACACTATTCCGTCAAGTCATAAACGTAATTAATGAAATAGATTTTAATAGCACGAGTGAGCGCCATCTGTTTAACGATCTTTACGAAACCATTTTAAAAGACCTACAATCTGCTGGTTCTTCAGGTGAATATTACACACCAAGAGCAGTCACGCAGTTTATGGTAGATATGATTAATCCAAAATTAGGAGAATCGGTACTCGATCCAGCTTGTGGAACGGGTGGATTTTTAACCTGTACTATTGATGCGGTTCGCGATCAAGTAAAAACACCAAAAGATAGAGATATTTTACAAACCTCCATTCGTGGAATAGAAAAAAAACCGCTCCCACATTTGCTGTGCACTACCAATTTAATGCTTCATGGTTTTGATTTGCCAGTAGTACGAAGAGATAATTTATTGAGTAAACCGTATGCTGATTGGGGAGCCAAAGACAAGCTAGATATTATCCTTTCCAATCCGCCTTTTGGAGGCGTAGAAGAAGATGGTACCGAAACCAACTTCCCTAAAAAATTTAGAACCAAAGAAACTGCCGATTTATTTTTAGCACTCATCATAAAACTATTAAAAAATAACGGACGCTGCGCCATTGTTTTACCAGATGGTACTTTGTTTGGTGAAGGCATGAAAACACGCCTAAAAGAAGAATTGCTCGACAAATGCAACCTACACACCATTGTGCGTTTGCCCAATGGAGTTTTTAATCCCTACACAGGTATTAAAACCAATTTGTTGTTTTTTGAAAAAGGTACACCAACCAAAGAAGTGTGGTATTACGAGCATCCATATCCAGAGGGTGCTGTAAGTTATAATAAAAGCAAGCCTATTAACATTAAAGAGTTTGAGGTAGAAAAAGCATGGTGGAATAACAGAGAAGAAAACACACAAGCTTGGAGGGTTT
>DIAL01000150.1:2847-5105 GCA_002414705.1 Flavobacteriaceae bacterium UBA5079 | reverse complement strand
AAAAGCGAGGTTATAATTTAGATATTAAAAACCCACACCAAGAGATTGATACGTTAGCAAGTCCAGAAATCTTATTAGAAAAATTTAGAACAACCGAACAAAAGATTTCTACTATACAAGACGAAATTATAAATGTATTAACTGAAGCTTTAAAATAATATGCAGTTACTACAACATTTAAAAGAACTTACGGTTAATCCTAAAAACGCCCAAGAGTTAAAAGACTTGATTTTACAATTGGCAATACAAGGAAAACTGACTGCTAATTGGAGAATAGAAAATCCAGATATAGAACCTGCTTCTGAATTATTAAAGTATATAATTAAAAACAAAGAGGTTTTAATTAAATCAAAAATTGCTAGAAAAGAAACAGCAAAAAAAGAATTTTTAAAAGATAAAGTTAGTTTTCTGTTACCAAAAACTTGGATTTCAAGAAACATAACAGCGTTTTATTACACAATAGGTGGTAAATCAAATCAAATTCAATCCAAAAATTATAGTGAAACAGGTAAATATCCTATTGTTTCACAAGGTAAAAATAGAATTGATGGTTATAGTGATGATGTGAGTAAATTATTAAAAATAACTAAACCCGTAATTGTATTTGGAGACCATACTAGATTAGTGAAATTCATTGATTTTAATTTTATTATCGGAGCAGACGGTACTAAAATACTTACTCCATTTGATGGAGTAGATTCAGAATATTTTTATTTGCATACTTCATATTATGATTTATCGAGTAAAGGTTATGCACGACATTATAGTTTATTAAAAATAGAAGCTTTTGCTCTTCCTCCACTAGAAGAACAAAAAGAAATTGTAAACGTAGTAGAAAACCTTTTTAAAGAAGTAGCACAATTAGAGCAATTAACGGTAAAGCGTATTGGTTTAAAAGAAGACTTTGTAACGTCTGCTTTAAACCAACTTACCACTAATAATGCCAACCAAGAATGGAGGTTTTTACAAGACCATTTTAAAAGTTTCTTTAATGAAACTTCTAATATTAAAAAGTTAAGAGAAACCGTTTTACAATTAGCTGTACAAGGTAAATTAACTGCCGGTTGGAGAGTTAATAATCCAGATACAGAGGATGCTTCTGTTTTATTAAAACGCATCCAAGAAGAGAAAGCACAGCTTGTTAAGGATAAAAAGATAAAAGACGAAAAAAGGATTTCATCTATTACAGAAGAAGAAACTCCTTATGGATTACCAGAGAAATGGTTATGGTGTCGAATGCAAGATTTATGTCCTAATATATCATCAGGATCTACACCTCCAAAGCCTTATTTTAAAGATGAAGGTGTTCCTTATTTAAAAGTATATAATATTAGAAATCAAAAAATTGATTTTGAATATCGTAAACAATTTGTTGATACTGAATATCATTCTACAAAATTAAAAAGATCTATTCTGAAACCAGGAGATGTGATTATGAATATTGTAGGACCTCCATTAGGTAAAGTAGCTATAATACCAAATGATTATCCTGAATGGAATTGTAATCAAGCAATATCTTTTTTTAAACCATTAGATAGAAGGTTGAATACTTGGATTTACACTTTTCTTCTTGCAGGTACTTTTTTAGATAGAATAGAGTTAATTGGGACTGCTGGTCAAGATAATATTTCAGTTACAAAAAGTAAAACGATAATGTTGCCTCTTCCTCCATTTGAAGAACAAAAAGCCATTGTAGAAAAAGTAAATGCTTTAATGGGTTTATGTGATTACCTAAAGCAAGAAGTACAACAAAGCCAAGAACAAAGCGAGCTGTTAATGCAGAGCTGTTTGAGGGCCGTTTTTGAGGTGAAATAAAATGAGGATATAATAAGACAGTAATATGAAATTAACCGACAATCTTTTATCAGAATTACAAAACCGTCTTAAAGTAGGTAATAGGCGAGGTGTGCATTTAAATGCCTTACCTGGTCGGTCTCGCTATAAGTTTGACATCAGTCGTTTAAGCCATATCAATAAAGATTTGCCTAATGAGTTTATTTCGGCCTTGTTAAGTGAGAATCCATTAAAATTTAAAGTCTCTTGGAAAAACAATGTGTCGGATTTTAATGGGCTGTTTGAAGAAGACCAAATCAATCTGGTTCGGATTAAAAAATCTTTTGAAAACTTAATCAACCAAACAGATGCCATAGAATCTGAAAAAGGCATCAACACCTTTGGTTTTGGCTATCCGTTATTAGTACGTCGCGATGTTTCAGATAATAAACTTACAGTTGCACCTTTATTAATCTGGTCTTTAA
>DIAL01000150.1:0-2775 GCA_002414705.1 Flavobacteriaceae bacterium UBA5079 | reverse complement strand
TTTAAGCATTAAACGGACAAGCGATTTTAATACATGGGTTATTCAGCGTAATGAGGATGATCCAATTTACTTTAATGAAATACTAATAAACCATTTGCAAAGTGATGCCGATGTGAAGTTAAATCAAATTCCATCTGAAATGATGGATGATGGCTTAATTGATTTGGATGAATTGGTAGGCATTTGCCAAGATGTTATAGAAAAAACAAATACCAATCCAGATCCTGATTTAAAATTAAATCTGGCTTCTAATCTCACCAAGATTAAACGCATCAAAGAGAAAGCCCATTACGAAGGTTTACCACTAACCGTTAATAATGCAGAGATAGAATATGGAGGTATTTTCTCCATATTCGAAGTTCAGAAACAAAGTATCATTAATGATTATGACCAATTACTTGAAGGGGATGACGAAACTCTTGATTTAGATGATTTAAAAGATCATGCATTTCAATCCATTTCTTCTGTAGAAACAGACCCTTCTCAACAGGGTATATTAAACGCATTAGCTACCAAACGAAATTTATTGATACAAGGTCCGCCAGGAACAGGTAAAAGTCAATCCTTGACTGCTATTCTTGTTAATGCACTTGAAAACAAAAAGAAAGTTATTGTAGTATGTGAAAAAATCACTGCATTAGAGGTTTTGGAAAATGCCCTGACTGAGCTTGATCTTCAGGATATGGTTATTATGATTAACGATGCGGTAAAGGATAGACGTAAAGTAGTTAATTTGGCCAGACAAAAACTGGAAGATTCTAAAGTTTTTTATGGTACAGACGATAGGTTAAAATTAGATTCTATTATTTCAAAAGCTCAAGGTTTAATTGATTCTATTAATGCGAAGCATAAAAAAATTAACGAAAAAATTATAGGGAATGATATATGGACTCAAGTAGTAGGAAAGTTTTTAAAAAACCAAATACAAGAAGGAGAAGTTGTTCCAATAGATTTAGATGCAATAGAATTTCAGTTTAATTATGATGAGTTATACCAGTTTATTGAAACTATTAATAAAGCAGAAGGACTATATAAAACGTATGCTCTATTTTCTGATCATTACTTTTTAAATACAGAAAAGTACAAAAATGATAATCCGTATGAAATTGAAAATAGCGTTACTAACGACTTTAAATTCTACAAAAAGCAGTTGGTTGAACTTAAAAACATGATTGAAGAATTTCAATCTAAATATGATAAAAACATAGATGTTTTAGATTTCCATAAAACGAGTAGTTTTTGGTTTAAAATACGTGCCGTTTTTGATAAGAAAAAAAGTAGTTTAATTACCGATCAATCACTAATTAAAGAGAATTTAAATGGACTGATTGATAGAATTAACTCTGATAATTGGACAGAAAAAATAGAGCAGAATAAATCGGAAATCGGAAATATCGAAACCATAGAAAAATCAATTGAGAGTTTCAATAAATTTATAAATAACGAAAACGAACTGTTTACCAACGAATACAACTGGTTTTATTTTTTAAGCACTCTGGATGCCATAAGCCATGAAATTATTGAGCATTTAAAAGGGAACGAGAATTGGGAAAATACATTTTTATCAGTCTATTTAAATAGATTACTCTTAAAATTTGCTTCCAATGATTTGCCAACAAATGATCAGGAGCATAAAGAATACACTAAAGCCGTTAAAGGTTTAAAACGTGAACAAATTAATTTTATTCAATCTTATTGGAAAGGTCAATTTTTTAAAGATGCCGCAAAATTTGATAAAAGTTTTCTTATTAAAGTTCGTAACTTATATAACAAACGTAGCAGTACTAAATATAAGCGTCATTCTTTAAGACAGATTGTTAATTATGATATCAATTTATTTACATCCTCCTTCCCAATTATATTAACAACACCTGATGTTTGTTCTACACTTTTCTTGAATAGGAGAAAATTCTTTGACATTGTATTGTTTGATGAAGCAAGTCAATTGCGATTAGAAGATAATTTGCCTGCATTATTGAAAGGAAAGCAAGTGGTAATAGCTGGTGATGAGCATCAGATGCCACCTTCCAATTACTTTAGTAAAATATTTGAGGGAAGTATTGAGGATGAAGACGATTTAGAGGAAGAAGTTGAGGCAGTAAGAGAACGAGATACCTTTTTACTGGGTTGTGAATCCTTACTAGAATTTGGTACAGAACTGGATTTTCAAAAAAGCTTTTTAGATTTTCATTATCGTTCAAGACATCCCTATTTAATAGACTTTTCAAATCATGCCTTTTATAATAGACGCTTAAAACCCCTGCCAAATCAGTTTGAATATAATCCAATAAATTATATTCAGGTGGATGGAACCTTTTCAGACCACACAAATGAATTGGAAGCTGAAATGGTGTTGTCTATAATTGAAAACAATATTAACCCTTATCCAAATGGTGAATACCCTTCCGTGGGGATTGCTACTTTTAATATTGCGCAGCGAAACTTAATTTTAAGTAAGATTTATGAGCGTAATAAATTTGAAAAGTATCAAGATTTTAATGATAAGATGATTCATCTGCAAGAGAACGGTTTTTTCGTGAAGAATTTAGAGAATATTCAAGGAGATGAAAGAGACATTATTATTTTATCTACTACTTACGGAATAAACAAAGACGGGAAATTTGCACAAAGGTTTGGTCCATTGAATCATGTTAAAGGTTATAAACTATTAAATGTTATTGTAACGCGAGCAAAGTATAAGGTTTATGTGTGCTCTTCTATTCCACAAGACGTGTTTTTAGATTACAACCAATATTTGGTAACAGAAGGAACTAA
>DIAL01000128.1:53583-53760 GCA_002414705.1 Flavobacteriaceae bacterium UBA5079 | reverse complement strand
CAATAATTAATAACGGTCTTCCAGATTGTGCTACTGGCTCCAAAATTGGAAGAATTTCCTGTAAGTTTGAAATTTTCTTGTCGAATAATAAAATGTATGGATTTTCTAAATCAGCTACCATTTTATCAGAATCAGTAACAAAGTAAGGCGATAAATAACCTCTGTCAAATTGCATAC
>DIAL01000128.1:52988-53379 GCA_002414705.1 Flavobacteriaceae bacterium UBA5079 | reverse complement strand
CTTCTTCTACAGTAATAACACCTTCTTTACCAACTTTACTGAACGCTTTAGCAATTAAATCACCAATCGTTTCGTCGTTGTTAGCCGAAATAGAGGCAACTTGCTTTATTTTTTCAGAAGAATTACCTACTTGTTTTGCTTGTTTAGCTAGGTCTGCAACTATAGCTTCAACCGCTTTGTCAATACCACGCTTTAAATCCATTGGATTTGCACCTGCAGCAACGTTTCTTAATCCTTCTTTTACAATTGCCTGCGCTAATACAGTGGCCGTTGTTGTGCCATCACCAGCTAAATCGTTGGTTCTACTAGCAACTTCTTTTACCATTTGCGCTCCCATATTTTCAAGCTCGTTTTCAAGCTCTACTTCTTTAGCAACTGTTACACCATCTTT
>DIAL01000128.1:30684-52877 GCA_002414705.1 Flavobacteriaceae bacterium UBA5079 | reverse complement strand
CAACTGTTACACCATCTTTAGTTACTTGAGGGGCGCCAAAGCTTCTACTTATTATTACGTTACGACCTTTTGGTCCTAATGTTACTTTTACTGCATTTGCTAATGCATCCACACCACGTTTTAATCCGTCGCGCGCGTCAATATCAAATTTTATATCTTTTGCCATTTTTGTTGTTTTTGTCATTCCTGCGAAGGCAGGAATCTATTTGTTATAATTAGGTTTCATTGGATTCCGCAATAGTTACGGAATAACGGTGTTATTAAACGATTGCTAAAATGTCGCTTTCACGCATAATTAGGTAATCTTTTCCTTCAAGTTTTAACTCCGTTCCAGCATATTTTCCATAAAGAACAGTATCACCAACCTTAACGGTCATTGGTTCGTCTTTTGTGCCTTTTCCAGCTGCCATTACTTTACCTTGCTGTGGTTTCTCTTTGGCGTTATCTGGAATAATGATGCCTGATGCTGTTTTAGTTTCAGCTGCTTCTGGTTCAATAAGAACGCGGTCTGCTAATGGTTTAATTTTTAATGCCATTTTTTATGTTATTTTATTATTTATAATTTTATTACTGCTTAAGCAGTATGCTAAAAATGTGCCAATAGCTAGATACTGACAAAATTTCATTCCTTACCTTTTGGGTATAAAAAAAGCCAACTTTATAGTTGGCTTTTTTTATTTTTTTATAACACGTTTTAGTTTGTTGCGTCTGGTGTTTCAGTGCTTTCGTTTACAGGTGTTGTAACAGCAGGTGCAATTGGTGCTGGTTGTTCCGTATTGATTTGATCAATAGCTTTTGATTCTGCAGTTCCTGTTCTACTAATTGTAACATTAGAAACTAAAATTAACACCAACATAATTGTAGCTAGTGTCCATGTGCTTTTGTCTAAAAAGTCAGTTGTTTTTTTAACACCTCCTAATTGTTGTGTGCCACCACCACCAAATGATGAAGATAATCCGCCACCTTTAGGGTTTTGAACCATTATGACTACTATTAGTAAGAAGGCAACCACTACAATAAGTGCTAAAAATATGGTAAACGTACTCATGGTTATTCGTTATTTTGTTCTTGTAATTGTTTTACTGCTTTAATTTGGTCTGCAAAGAAACCACTTTTTTCTGGATATTTCAAACTTAAAATGTTGTAAGATTGAATTGCCTTTTTATAGTTCTTTTGCTCTAGGTAAATTCGTGCTAACGTTTCCGTCATTAAGGCTTCTGTCTGAATCATTTGCGCATCAGCAATATTGGTGTTTACTACGTTGGTTTTGTTAGGTTTTAGCTTTGGATTCTTGTTGATAAACTCATCTATTAAATCAAACTTTTTACTGCGTTCTGTTTCAGTGTTATCAGTCTTTTCAACTATTTTTTCTATACTTTCTTTATTGATAATGATATCTTTTTCACGAGCTATAGGTTCAAAGCGCGTGAGCATGAGCCATTCATTAAAGGAGTGTTTTTCTTGGTGATCAAACTGTAAAGGGTGTCCTAATTTTAAAACACGGTCTGGTGAAAGTGACTGGGTTGTGTCATTTTTGTTTTCAACGTTGTTTTCCTTTGAAGCTTTTTCAATAGGGAATGTCTCATCTATTTGAAAATAAGCAATAGGAGGTTTGCTAATTTTAGGTTGAAATAATTCCGGATCCAATGTGCCTTCAGTATCTGTAATTTGCTGCTTCAAGACTTCGTCAACTCGACTGCCTTTATTATAAGAAATATCTTCGGAGTCAACTTCTATATATTTTATATGGTCTAGATGTTGTTTAATATGTTGAGATATTTCGTTTTGTAAAAAGGCTTCGGACGTAATAAAATCGAATAAAATACTCCGATCAGTTGTATATGCAGCAGCAATTTTCAACTCATTATTATACTTAACGCTAGACTTGTTTTTTAAACCTTTTAAATAGCCAGCACGAGCCGATTGTAAATAAGGAAACGCCTCCAAAACTGCTTGTAGTTCCGTTGTTTGTTCGGGCGTAATGCATTGCGGTTCTTGTATAATTTTAGAAAATTGAGCAGCTGTTATCATATTACCATTTAGCTAAAGTTGCATTAAATATATCTTGGGTTAAACGCTCAAATATTTCGGCTAAAGCAATATCTTTTTGAGCGCCTGTTAATAAGGCGGCTCCAGCATAATCATAAAAGAATGAAAAGCGTTGTTCTAGATTATCTTCTTCGTTTTTCATATTAAAAAATCGAACATTTACAGTAACAGATAGTCTGTTTTGAGCGGCTGTATTATCTGCAGTTGCTGTGGTTGGCGAAATACGATATTCTGTAATTTCTCCTTCATAAACTAAATCTCCACTGGATTTCACTAACTCTAGGTTGGTTTGATTAATTAATAAATCTGTTAATGCATTCGTGAAATCTAGATCTAAACCAGGTTCCACTAAAATAGCATTATTTTGAAAATAATTGACTTGAAATGTTTTAACATCAGGTGCAATGGATGTGCCAGTAAACGAGTAAGGACCACATGCTAAAACTGTAGTTAGAATACTCAATAAAAGGGCTATTTTTATGGTTTTCATAAATTATTTTTTAAGCTAATTACAGGTCGTATTGTTTAATTTTTCTATATAATGTGCGTTCACTAATGCCTAGTTCAGCTGCAGCTAATTTACGTTTTCCGCTATGACGTTCTAATGATTTTTTTATCAATTCCAGTTCCTTATCATGCAAGGAGAGGGTTTCTTCTTCTTCAATTTCTTCTGCAAAATGATATTTGTCGGTTACTTCTTCAATGGGTTCTTCTATATGTGCATTGTTAGATTTTTCAGGAATTGAAAGTACTTCTAAATCTTCATAAGCTTCCTGTGTGTCCTCATCATCTTGACCATAAATTTTATCAATTAACCCTTCATTTTTCTTTTGAACTTCAGATGCGTTACCTGTTTTCATGAGTTCCATAGTGAGTTTCTTTAAATCGTTTAAATCACTCTTCATATCAAATAGAACTTTGTACAGAATTTCTCGCTCACTACTAAAATCGCTTTCAGATTTGGTACTACTAATCACAGCGGGAAGTTGCGTGCCTTCTGTTGGTAAATAATGGCGAAGCGTGTCTGCTGATATTTCTCTTTTCTGTTCTAAAACGGAAATTTGCTCGGCAACATTGCGTAGTTGTCTAATATTTCCACTCCAGCGAAATTTTAATAAAATAGCAATCGCTTCATCTGATAATTTGATGGTTGGCATTTTATATTTTAAAGCAAAATCGCTTGCAAATTTTCTAAACAGTAAATGGATGTCTTCTTTTCGGTTTCGTAAAGGCGGTAAATTAATTTCAACGGTACTTAAACGGTAGTACAAATCTTCACGAAATTTTTCTTTTTTAATGGCATCAAACATGTTCACGTTTGTAGCTGCTACAATACGTACATTAGTTTTTTGCACTTTACTGGAACCTACTTTTATAAACTCGCCATTTTCTAAAACACGTAATAAACGGACTTGGGTTGTTAGTGGTAATTCGCCAACTTCATCTAAAAAAATAGTCCCACCATCAGCAACTTCAAAGTAGCCATTTCGGGTTGCTGTTGCGCCTGTAAAAGCGCCTTTTTCGTGTCCGAAAAGTTCACTATCAATAGTGCCTTCTGGAATGGCGCCACAGTTTACAGCAATATATTTTCCGTGTTTTCTGTGGGATAACGAATGAATAATTTTAGGAATACTTTCCTTTCCAACACCAGATTCACCAGTTACTAAAACCGAAATATCTGTTGGTGCAACTTGAATGGCCTTTTCAATAGCACGATTAAGTGTTGGATCGTTTCCAATAATACCGAAACGTTGTTTGGTTGCTTGTATTGATTCCATATGTTCTAATTTCAAGAGTTAAAACGTGATTTCTAGGTTTTTCTCTTGGGAATTTTTTAATTGTTTTCTGAATACCCAACAGCCTCACCAATAAGTGTTGCTGTGGTACAATCGTTAATTTTTACGTTTACAAATTCGCCAACCTTATAATGCTCTTTTGGAAACACTACTACAGTATTTTGTGAGGTACGGCCAGACCATTGTAAATCTGATTTTTTTGATGATTTTTCAATCAATACTTCACGAATCTGACCTACATTTGCTTGTGTTTTTATGTGGCCATTGGCACGCTGTACATCAATAATCTCTTGCAAGCGACGTTTTTTTGTGGCTTCAGGAACGTCATCTTCCATGTTTCTTCCAGCCAAAGTTCCAGGTCTTTCTGAATAGGCGTACATAAAACCAAAATCATATTGTACAAATTGCATTAAACTCAACGTGTCTTGATGATCGGCTTCAGTTTCTGTAGGGAAACCAGCAATCATATCTTGACTGATAGCGCAGTCCGGTAAAATGCGTTTAATATTGGTAATAAGCTCCATATATTGCTCACGCGTGTGTAACCGATTCATTTCTTTTAAAATGCGATTACTACCACTTTGAACTGGTAAATGAATATGCTTACAAATATTTTTATATTTCGCCATGGTTTCAACTACATCCAACGTCATGTCCTGCGGATTAGAGGTAGAAAAACGAATCCACATGTTTGGTTGTGCTTTGGCACATTGTTCCAATAATTTTGAAAAATTTACGGCTGTAGCTTTTTGCATGTCGCTAGCTTTTTCAAAATCTTTTTTAAGTCCACCACCATACCATAAATAGCTGTCTACATTTTGACCTAACAATGTAATTTCTTTATAACCTTTGTTCCATAA
Organism: Flavobacteriaceae bacterium UBA5079; assembly: GCA_002414705.1. Classification (GTDB taxonomy): domain Bacteria; phylum Bacteroidota; class Bacteroidia; order Flavobacteriales; family Flavobacteriaceae; genus Algorimicrobium. Next base: position 48,172 of record DIAL01000128.1, on the reverse strand, counting down.
ATCGTTTATTTCCTCCAAAATACTTTGAGGATCGCGACTACGTTCACGGCCACGCGTAAAAGGCACCACACAAAATGTACACATATTATCGCAACCACGAGTTATGGAAACAAATGCCGTAATGCCGTTTGTGTTTAAACGCACTGGAGATACATCGCCATAGGTTTCATCTTTTGATAATATAACATTTATGGCATCTCGCCCAGCTTCTACTTCGGAAAGTAAATTGGGTAAGTCTTTGTAGGCATCTGGACCAACAACGAGGTCTACAATTTTTTCTTCAAGAAATTTGCTTTTCAGACGCTCTGCCATACAGCCCAAAACACCCACTTTCATCTTTGGGTTAATTTTTTTTACAGCATTGTATTTTTCTAAACGTTTACGGACGGTTTGTTCAGCTTTGTCACGAATGGAGCAGGTGTTTACTAAAACCAAATCTGCTTCTTCTAGCTTTTGCGTCGTGTTAAAACCTTCATTAGTGAGTATAGAAGCAACAATTTCACTATCACTAAAATTCATTGCGCAGCCATAGCTTTCAATAAAAAGTTTCCGTGTATTGGTTTCTTTTGGTTCTAAAATAAGGGTTTCGCCTTGTTTGGTTTCGTCTATAATCTTCTCCATAAATACGTCTGAAATGAGGTTCAGTCAATAAGTATGCAAAGTTACAATTATTTTTCACACTGTGACAAAGTGTCATATAATAAAAAATATTTTTGCGCAGCATTTATAATTATGCGTAATTTGATACTATCACTAACTAACTAACTAACTAACTAACTACTTTATGAATACGATGAATTCACTTTTAGAAAAAATAGCTAATGCACCTTCACTGGATTTTGGAACTATTTTTAGCGACGCTTTTGATCTGTTTAAGAAAACTTGGGTGCAAGGTTTTCTGTTGCAGATTATAACGTTCATTATAGTTTTGCCCTTTATTCTCATACTTTATTTGCCTTTATTGGGTATCATTATTTCTCAAGCTGCAGCAGGTAATCAAGATCCAGCTGAATTACAAGCATATTTTGCAGGATTAGGAATTATGTATATCTTATTTTTTATAATTGGCATTTTGGTTTTGACAGTTATTTCTATGGCTCTAAACGCTGGTTTTTTTAGAATTATGAAACGTTTGGATTTTGATGAAGGAGTTGCAACGTCCGATTTTTTCTATTACTTTAAAGGGAAATACTTTGGAAAACTTTTAATACTCATGTTAGCATCTTTATTTATTAGTTCCATTGCTTTCTTGTTTTGTGTGTTACCTATTATATATGTCATGGTGCCTATTTATTTCTTTACCATTATTTTTGCCTTTAACCCAGAATTATCCGCAGGAGATATCATAACCGCTAGCTTTAAATTAGGAAACAAGAAATGGCTATTAGTATTTGGTTTAACCATTATAGCATCATTTTTGGCACAGATTGTTGGTGTATTGTTATGTGGTGTAGGTATTTTATTTACAGCGCCTTTTGTTTATCATCCTATGTATTTAGTTTATAAAAACGTTGTTGGTTTTGAAGAAGAACAACCAACCAATCATATAATATCATAAATTATTAAAATCTTATATTTTTATATTTAAAACCTGCATTTTAAATTGTTCAAATGCAGGTTTTTTTATGCTATCATTCGGAAAATAAAGCATAGGAAATTTTAAAAATTAGGAACTTGTACTTTTTTTCATATACATTTGTAGCCTTAAAAAACGTGAAATGGCAAAGAATTTAGTTATTGTTGAGTCGCCAGCAAAGGCGAAAACAATCGAAAAATTTTTAGGAAAAGATTTTAAAGTAGAATCCAGTTTTGGACATATTGCTGATTTACCTTCCAAGGAATTAGGCGTAGATGTTGAAGGTGATTTTAAACCTGTTTATGAGGTTTCTAAAGATAAAAAAGCAGTTGTAAAAAAACTGAAAGATTTAGCAAATAAAGCCGAAATGGTTTGGTTAGCAAGTGATGAGGATCGCGAAGGTGAGGCTATTGCTTGGCATTTAGCTGAGTCTTTAGATTTAGATAAAGAGAAAACAAAACGTATTGTTTTTCACGAAATCACAAAAACGGCCATTCAAAAAGCCATAGAAAATCCACGCGGAATTGATTACGATTTAGTGGATGCCCAGCAAGCACGTCGTGTTTTAGATAGAATTGTAGGTTATGAATTATCACCTGTTTTATGGCGAAAAGTAAAAGGCGGTTTATCTGCTGGACGTGTGCAATCGGTTTCTGTAAGACTAATTGTAGAGCGTGAACGCGATATTCAAGGGTTCAATCCTGTAGCGTCTTATAGAATAGATGCTGAGTTCTCAAATGAAGATGGTCAAACATTTAAAGCGAAACTTCCAAAGAATTTTTCCTCTAAAAATGAAGCTCAAGCCTTTTTAGAAAAAAATGCCAAGGCGACATTTAAAATTGGTGATTTACAGAAAAAGCCGGCTAAAAAATCGCCAGCAGCACCATTTACAACGTCTACATTACAACAAGAAGCAGCGCGTAAATTATACTTTTCAGTAAGCAAAACCATGACTATGGCGCAACGCTTATACGAAGCTGGTTTAATTACCTACATGAGAACCGATAGTGTGAACCTTTCTGATGAAGCCCGAAAAGGCGCCAAAGCAGAAATTGAAAGCGCTTATGGTTCAAAATTCAGCAAGCCAAGAACTTATAAAAGTAAAGCTAAAGGCGCGCAGGAAGCGCATGAGGCTATACGTCCAACCGATTTTTCAAACCATTCAGTAAATATAGATCGTGATCAAGCTAGATTATACGATTTAATTTGGAAACGCGCCATAGCATCACAAATGAGTGATGCTGAATTAGAGCGTACCAATTTAAAAATAGACGCTTCTACACACAATGAAAACTTTACAGCAAACGGTGAAGTTATTACGTTTGAAGGTTTTTTAAAAGTATATTTAGAAGGAACTGATGATGAAGACGTCGAGCAAGATGGCATGTTGCCAGCTATGAAGGTAAACGAAACCTTATTAAACAATTATATAACAGCAACTGAACGTTATACCAGACCACCAGCACGTTATACAGAAGCTGCATTGGTTAAAAAATTAGAAGAACTTGGTATTGGTCGTCCGTCTACCTATGCACCAACAATTTCAACTATTCAGAATCGTAATTATGTAGAAAAAGGAACAGTAGACGGTGTAGAGCGTGAATACGCTTTATTAACGTTAAAAGATGGTTTAGTTGAAGATAAGCTGCTTTCTGAAAAAGTAGGATCTGATAAGGGGAAATTAGTACCAACAGATATTGGTATGATTGTAACGGATTTCTTGGTGAATCATTTTGAAACCATTTTAGATTACAATTTCACAGCTAAAGTAGAAGAAGATTTTGACGAAATAGCAGAAGGTAAAGTAGATTGGAAGAAAATGATGAAAGATTTCTACACAAATTTTCATCCAATAGTAGTAGATGTTCAGGAAAATGCAGATCGCGAATCTGGCGAACGTATTTTAGGAAAAGATCCAGAAACCGGTAAGCAGGTAAGTGTGCGTTTAGGGAAGTTTGGCCCTATGGTTCAGATAGGAACCGTTGATGACGAAGAAAAGCCACAATTTGCAAGTTTATCACCAGATCAGCAATTAAACACCATTACCTATGAAGAAGCTATGGACTTATTCCAGCTTCCAAAAGCGTTAGGAACCTACGAAAAAGAAACTGTAGAAGTTAATAATGGTCGTTATGGACCGTATGTGAAATTTGGCGATCAGTTTGTGTCTTTGCCAAGAGGTACAGACCCTTTAAGTGTGGAATTGGAAGATGCTATTGTTTTAATTAAAGAAAAACAAAAAGCAGATGCGCCTATATATATGTATAAAGATTTGCCAGTTCAAAAAGGAAAAGGCCGTTTTGGACCGTTTATTAAATGGAATGATATGTTTATTAACGTAAACAAAAAATACGATTGGGATAATTTATCAGATGATGATATTGTTACGTTAATAGAAGATAAAATTCAAAAAGAAATAGATAAGGTTATTCATAATTGGGAAGATGCTGGTATTCGTGTAGAAAAAGCACGTTGGGGCAGACATAACATTCTAAAAGGTAAAACAAAAATTGAATTACCAAAAACACATGATGTTGCCGAAATGACTTTGGAAGAAGCAGAAGCTATTCTAGAGAAAAATGCACCCAAGAAAAAAGCAACTAAAAAGAAAGCGGCTCCAAAAAAAGCCACTAAAGCAACCACAAAGAAAAAAACCACCACTAAAAAGTAAGTATAGCGAATGAATTTTAGTTTTTTAACTCCAGTTCCCGATAGTGTTCTAGCTCATAATGAATTATTATCTTCGCAAGCGCTCGGAAAAAAAATTAGTATTCATTCTGCTCAAAGTGGTATTCCAGATCTAGAAGGTGTTCAGCTTGCTATTCTTGGTGTGTTGGAAAACCGCAATGATATTAATTACATTGGCGAAGATTTTAATCTAAATGAAATCCGAAAATCACTTTACGCGCTTTACCCAGGAAACTGGCATACTAAAATTGCCGATTTAGGCGATATTTACAAAGGCGAATCTATTGAAGATACTTATTATGCCTTAAAAACTGCCGTTGCTCTATTAATTCCAAAGGGCATTATTCCAATTATCATTGGTGGAAGCCAGGATTTAACCTATCCTATTTATCGCGCTTATGATGCCTTGATGCCTATGGTTAATATTGCTAATGTAGATTCTAAATTTGATTTAGGCGATAGCACCAAGCCTATTAAAAATACCAGTTTTGTTGGAAAAATTATTTTGGACGAACCCTATAATTTATTCAATTATGCAACTATTGGATATCAAACCTATTTTAATTCTCAAGAAGAAATAGATTTAATGGATAAGCTTTATTTTGAATCCTACCGTTTAGGTTCTGTTTCTAATGATATTACTTTGGTTGAGCCAGCTCTGCGTGATGCAAACATAGTAAGCATTGATTTAGGTTCTGTAAAAGGCTCTGAAGTAGGTTCTAGACAACAAGTATCACCAAACGGATTTGATGGTAAAGAAATATGTGCCATTTCGCGTTATGCAGGAATAAGTAGTAAAGTGACGACATTTGGTATTTTTGAATACAAACCGTCTAGTATTGACGATTTAACGTCTGGTTTAATAGCCCAAATGCTATGGTATTTTATAGAAGGTGTTAATTATAGGGTGAAAGATGATGATTTTTCTATAGATCAAAACTACCAAAAATTCATTACCTTAGTCGACCATCAAGAACTAATTTTCTATAAAAGTATAAAAACTGGTCGTTGGTGGATAGAAATACCTTTTTTAGAAGAAATAAATAATAAATTGAAAAGACATACGTTATTACCTTGTACGCATCAAGATTACCAAAATGCTTGCAATAATAACGTGCCAGAACGCTGGTATAAGGCTTTTCAAAAGAATTGTGTATAAAATTTTAACGTTTTAGGGGTGCTTTTCATCGATAAAAAGCACTTTTTTTACGATGAAATGTGTTATTTTTGAAAAAAAAAGTTGTTTTTTACAAATTATATAAATATGTTTACGCTCTTAAAAATTTTAAGTGCAAAATAATTAACCTCGAGTTTTCTATGGATATGAAAAAATTAATGTTATTAACCGCAATTTTAGCTGTGCTATCTAGCTGTGGATCTGGAGACAGAGGTCAGCTTGTAGGAGTTAAAGGAAAAAAATGGCATCCCGAAAAACCTTATGGTATGGAATTAGTTCCAGGTGGAGCCTTTATTATGGGTAAAGCAGATGACGATCTTGCTGGAGTTAATGATGCACCAGCTAAAACCGTAACTGTTCGTTCCTATTATATGGATGCTACTGAAATTACAAATGCAGAATATAAGCAGTTTGTTAATTGGGTACGTGATTCTACTATTAGAACGCGTTTAGCTATTCTAGCCGATGAGGTTGGTTTAACACAAACGGATGCTGGAACTATTGGAGATTATGCGTTTGTAGATGCAGATCCGAACGACATGTCTGTTTACGAAAAATATATGTACGATAATTATTCTGGTTTAGGTCCAACAGGTTATGAAGGCCGTAAATTAAATAATGATATTGACATTGAGTTTGATACCGCTAATTATTTAGATGAGTATTATGCAGAAGTTATGGATACCATGTATTTACCATTAGAAGAATCTTATAATGGTCAACGTACTTGGGATGTTAAGAAATTCAAATTTCAGTACACGTACATGGATATTGAGAAAGCTGCCAAAATGAATAATAAAGGTAAAAAGCGTTCTGATTTCTTAATTACTGAAGCTGTTGAAATTTATCCAGATACTACAGCTTGGATTCGTGATTTTGCATACTCTTACAATGAACCAATGCACAATGATTATTTCTGGCATGCAGCTTATGATGATTATCCAGTTGTAGGTGTGTCTTGGAAACAAGCCAATGCATTCTGTGAATGGCGTACATTATACCATAACGCAGACAGAAAAGATAGTAAAAAACATAACGTTCCAAAATACCGTTTGCCATCGGAAGCTGAATGGGAGTATGCTGCACGTGGTGGCTTACAAGCTGCAACATTTCCTTGGGGTGGACCTTACACTAAAAACGATAGAGGTTGCTTTATGGCAAACTTTAAGCCATTGCGAGGCGATTATGCTGCCGATCAGGCTCTATATACTGTAGAAGCTAAATCTTATGAAGCAAATGATTACAACCTATATAATATGGCAGGTAACGTTTCTGAATGGGTACATGCGTCTTACGATCCATCTTCTTACGAATTTGTGTCAAGTATCAACCCAAGTGTAAATGATATTAATAATAATCGTAAAGTAGTACGTGGTGGTTCTTGGAAAGATGTTGCTTATTACTTACAAGTAAGTTCAAGAGACTATGAATATGCAGATTCTGCACGTAGCTACATTGGTTTCAGAACTGTTCAAGATTATTTAGGTACAGATGTGACTTTGAGCGCTAAAAACTAATAAACAAAAAATTAAACTAAACTATAAACTGAATTTAAACTTAACTAAAATTAAAAATTATGGCACAATCAAAAGGATTTAAGAAATTTATGGCAATGGCTTACGGATTAGGAGCATCTGTTGTAATTATTGGTGCTTTATTCAAAATTATTCACTATGAATTAGGTCCATTAACTGGTAACGTGATGTTAACAATAGGTCTTGTTACAGAGGCATTAATTTTTGCGCTATCTGCTTTTGAACCAGTAGATAATGATTTAGACTGGTCTTTAGTATATCCAGAATTAGCAGGCGGTATGACTTCAACTAAAAAGAAAGAACAACCAAAAGATGCTGAAGGGTTATTATCTCAAAAATTAGACAATTTACTAAAAGATGCTAAAATTGACGGTGAGTTAATGGCGTCTCTTGGAAACAGTATTAAAAACTTTGAAGGTGCTGCAAAAGGAATTGCTCCAACTGTAGACTCAATGGCTGCTACCAAAAAGTATGGTGAAGAGTTATCTTTAGCTGCTGCACAAATGGAATCATTAAACAGCTTATATAAAGTACAATTAGAAAGCGTTAACCGTCAAGCAACAATTAACGAAGAATCTGTAGAAAATGCTCAAAAATTAAAAGAACAAATGCAATCGTTAGCATCTAACTTATCTTCATTAAACGGTGTTTACGGTGGTATGTTATCTGCAATGAATAAAAACTAATTAAGTTTAGTAGTATAAATTTTAAGTAATTAACAAAAAACTAAATTAGAAATGGCAGGAGGAAAATTATCTGCAAGGCAGAAAATGATTAACTTGATGTATTTGATCTTCATTGCGATGTTAGCATTGAATATGTCAAAAGAAGTGCTTTCAGCATTTGGCTTAATGAATGAAAAATTAGTCGAATCAAACGAAGCAGCAACAACTCGTAATCAGCAGTTTTTTGCCGGATTAGAGCAACAAGCAATTGATAATGAATTGAAATTTGGACCTTTAAAGGATCAGGCTGATAAAATAAACACCTTATCAAATGATTTCAATTCTTACATAAGTGATCTAAAAGGGCAAATGACCGCAACGGTTGACAACCCTCAAGATTATGAAATAATGGATAAAGGTGATTTTTTAGATAATTACTTTTTTAAAGGCGATAAACTAAAGGAAGAAGGACAAGCATTTGTAGACAAAATCAATGCCTATAAAAATGGTGTTGTAGCTGTATTGAATCAAAATCCAGAAATGGCTAGTATTTCTAAAGATGTAGAGAAAAAGTTTTCAACGGAAGAAGTAACAAATAGAGATGGTAATAAACTTGATTGGTTAAGCTATCATTATAGAGGATTTCCTTTGGTAGCATCTTTAACTAAAATGACCCAATTACAGGCAGATATTAAAACTACACAATCTGAAGTTTTATCGTCTATGTTAGCTGGTAAATTAAAAGTTGAGGCATCGTTAACAAACTTTGACGCTATTGTTGTTCCAGATAAAACAGCATTCTTTTCAGGAGAAAATTTTACAGGTCGTATTATTCTTGGAAAAAAGGATAATACCTTAAAAGCTGATAAAGTAGTTGTAAACGGAAATGAATTGGCTAGTGATGCCATGAAAGCTGGTGAAACATTTTTAGATTTTCCTGCAGGATCTGTTGGAGAACAAGATATTAAAGGACAATTCATATTTAAAGAAGGTGGTGAAGATGTTGTTATAGACTTTGAAAGTACCTATGCAGTAGTTCCAAAACCAAATTCAGCAACTATTTCTGCTGATAAAATGAACGTAGTTTATCGTGGTGTTTCTAACCCAATGACTATTTCTTTTGCTGGTGTATCGGATAACAATGTATCTGCAAATGCAGCTGGTTTAAGTAAAGCTTCAGGAGTTGGTAAATACGTTATGAATCCAGGTTCTGGTCGTGAAGTAGCTATTAACGTATCAGGTACATTACCTGATGGAACAAAAGTTAACGACAAAGCAACATTCAGAATTAAAGATATTCCAAAACCAACAGGATCCATTAGTGGTCAAACAGGTATTGTAAAATTACCACGTAACAGTGTTGAAATTTCAACTATTGGTGCGTTGTTAGATGACTTTGATTTTGAATTACCAATTCAAGTAACACAATTTAAGTTGAAAGTTCCAGGACAGCCATCTGTAAATGTAAGTGGTACTAAATTAAATAGTCAAGCTAAAAATGCCTTACGTAAGGCAAGACGTGGAGATCAAATATCTATTTTTGATATTTCAGCACAAATTAAAGGAAACTCATCTTACAAATTAAAAGGTGTATCTCCAGTAATTGTTGAATTAACAAACTAATATTGGTTTTAACATCTGATGATAAGCCCAAATAATTAAAAATAAAACAGATGAATTATAAAAGTTTTTTATTAACCGTTATAGGTGTGTCTTTTGTGACAGCTTCTTTTGCACAAGCAAACTTGTTAAGTGCAAAATCGCCAGAAGAAATTGGTGTACGTACTGAAGCCCAAAAAGCAGTGGATAATGATAAGCCATTGGAGTATGGTTATGTGGATGATAGAGACATTCTGTTTTCTAAAATGACATGGGAACGCGTTGTTCTTGATGAGCGTGTTAATTTTCCGTTATACTATCCTGTGGATACTAACAACATAGGAAAACACAGACGTTCATTATTTGATGTGCTCTGGAAAAATGTTAAAAATGGAAATATTGAAAAAGTTTATGATGATTCATATTTTACAGCAGAACGTACTTTGAAAGATTTACGTACCAGTATGTCTAAAATTGACACATTGGATGTTGGTTACGATCAATATAATGCTGATGGGTTTGTTTCTCCTGAATACATTACTGAGCGTAATATTACGTCTTATGATGTTAACGCGTATCTTATTAAAGGACTTTGGTACTTTGATAAGCGTCAAGCAGAAATGAAGTTTCGTTTAATTGGTATTGCACCTGCGGCACCAGACGTTAACTTTATCGATTCGGATGACGAAGCGAACAAAGAGCCAATTCCATTATTTTGGATCTTTTTCCCAGATGCACGTGAAATTTTACATGAAGCAAAAGCGTTTAATAATGAAAACAGCTCTGTACCATTTTCGTATGACCATTTGTTAAATTCTAGACGTTTTAACGGCTATATTTACAAAGAAGAAAACGTATATGGAGACCGTAAGGTAACCGAGTATATTTCTGAAAATGCATTAATGCAATTATTAGAATCGGATAGAATTAAAGAGAAGATTAGAAACTTTGAATTAGATATGTGGGCTTATTAAGCCTTGCAGACTAAAAATATTAAAACGCTCACTTTTTTTAGTGAGCGTTTTTTGTTTTAAGTATTTTTAAAATGCAAAAAGCATAGTACCTTTGCAGGCATGAAAGTAGATTATTTTATAGTGGGTTTGGGTTTGGCAGGAGTTGCCTTTTGTGAGCAGTTACGTAAAGCCAATAAAACTTTTTTGGTGTTTGACAATGCATCCCAACAATCGTCATTAGTAGCAGCTGGCATGTATAATCCAGTCATTTTAAAACGCTTTACTGAAGTTTGGATGGCAGATGAACAATTAGATCTAGCTATACCATATTATAAAGAATTAGAGCAATTATTAGATGTTAAATTAGATTATACATTAAAATTATACAGGCGTTTTGCTTCCATTGAAGAACAAAACACCTGGTTCACGGCAACAGATAAGCCAAAGTTAGAACCCTACATGTCTACCACATTAGTACCGAATACTAATTCGCAGATTGATGCACCTTTTAATTTAGGTGAAGTTTATCATGCAGGACGTGTGGATACAGTTGCTTTAATTTCCAATTATAAAGCATATTTAGAAAGTCAGTCTCAAATACTATCAGAAGGATTTCAATATAATGGTTTACAAATAGAATCAGAAACGCTTCACTATGCAAATCATGAAGCTAAACATATTGTGTTTTGCGAAGGATTTGGATTAAAGCAAAACCCATTTTTTAATCATTTACCATTAGATGGAAACAAAGGTGAAGTATTAACACTTAAAGTGCCCGATTTAAAAATTGATTATGTAGTTAAATCAAGTGTTTTTATTATGCCAAATACAACAGATGAATATTATGTTGGCGCGACCTATAATCGGTTTGATAAAACAAATCTACCAACAGAAAAGGGAAAGGACGAGCTCATTTCTAAATTAAAAACCTTTTTAAAAGCCCCTTTTTCAGAAGTTAATCATAAAGCTGGTGTTCGTCCAACGGTAAAGGATAGAAGACCTTTAGTGGGTACACATACAGAATATAAAAACATTCATATATTAAATGGTTTAGGGTCCAGAGGCGTTATGATTTCGCCTTATGCATCAAAACAACTTTTTAACTATATAGAAAACAAGCAGCCATTAAATCCAGAAATAGCCATAGAAAGGTTTAAGGCTTAACCTTGGTTTTGTCAAAATGAACAAACATATTTATCCATATATTACGTGATAAACGCATGATTACTGGCGAAAAAACAATTAATGTGCCTACAATAGCAAAAAAGGCCGTTAATAAGCCGCTACCAATAAATAAATAGCTAATTACAAAAGCGGCAACCGCAAAGGCAATTCCAACAGCATAACTTACATACATAGAGCCATAAAAAAACGACGGTTCAATCTTATATTTGGTATGACAATGTGAACACGTTTCATGCATTTTAAGAACGTCCCTTAAAACATACGGATTTTTATTTATGTACATCGATTCTTGATGGCACTTGGGGCAAGCACCTGTGAATATACTATAAAGCTTCGTTCCTTTTGTTATCATGTTTATTAGTTTATTTTTGCACTTTGTAAGACATACAAAATTAGCCAAATTTTAATATAGTTTAGTAACAATTGTAACATAATGCTCAATATTCATAACCTTTCTGTTTCCTTTCAAGGCGATTATCTCTTTGAAGAAATAACCTTTAAAATTACCGCAGGCGATCGTATTGGTCTCATTGGAAAAAATGGCGCAGGAAAATCTACCATGCTAAAAATTTTAGCAAAAGAAATGGAGCCTGATTCTGGGCAACTGGCAGCCGATAAAAACTTACGAATTGGTTTCTTAAAACAAGATATAGATTTTGTTTTAGGACGAACTGTCTTGGAAGAATCTTACGAAGCATTCAAAGAAATTAAAGAAGTTGAAGCCAAGTTGGATGATGTTAATACCCAGTTAGCAACTCGTACCGATTATGAAAGTGATGGATATCATCAATTAATGGTAGATGTTAATGATATGCAACACCAGTATGAAATATTAGGTGGTTATAATTATCAAGGTGAAACTGAAAAAATACTTCAAGGTTTAGGGTTTAGGCGTGAAGACTTTAACAAACTGACTGATACCTTTTCTGGTGGTTGGCGTATGCGAATTGAATTGGCTAAATTATTATTGCAAAACAATGATTTACTACTTCTGGATGAACCAACAAACCATTTAGATATTGAGTCTATTATCTGGTTAGAAGGATTTTTAAATAGCTATTCTGGAGCTGTGGTAATTGTATCACACGATAAAATGTTTTTAGATAATGTTACCAACCGTACTATTGAAATTTCATTAGGAAGAATCTACGATTACAATAAACCGTATTCCAAATTTTTGGTATTACGAAAAGAAATAAAAGAACAACAATTAGCGACACAGAAAAATCAGCAAAAAGAAATTGAACAAACCGAAAAACTAATTGAGAAGTTTCGTGCTAAAGCATCTAAAGCAACCATGGCACAATCCCTAATCAAGAAGTTAGATAGAATGGATAGAATAGAGGTGGATGAAGATGATAACAGTGTTATGACGCTTAAATTTCCAGTGTCTATCGTGCCAGGAAAAGTGGTAGTTGAAGCAAATAAGATAACCAAAAAGTATGGCGACTTAACAGTTTTAAAAGATATTGATTTACACATTGCACGTGATATTAAAACAGCTTTTGTTGGTCAGAACGGTCAAGGAAAATCTACATTAGCTAAAATTATTGTTGGAGAGCTAAAACATGAAGGCAGTTTAAAACTCGGTCATAATGTGCAAATTGGATATTTTGCTCAAAATCAAGCCGAATATTTAGATGGGAGCAAAACTGTTTTAGATATTATGATTGATGCGGCAAATGAAAAAAATAGAAGTCGCGTACGTGATATACTTGGATCGTTTTTATTCCGTGGTGACGAAGTGGATAAGTATGTTCGTGTATTATCTGGTGGTGAGCGAAACCGTTTAGCATTAGCTAAATTATTATTGCAGCCTTTTAATGTGTTGGTTATGGATGAGCCAACAAACCATTTGGATATTAAGTCTAAAAACGTATTGAAGGATGCTTTAAAACAATTTGAGGGTACGTTGATTTTGGTATCTCACGATCGGGATTTTCTTCAAGATTTAACCGATACTGTTTATGAGTTTAAAGACCATAAAATAAAAGAATACCTTGGAAATATTGATTTCTACTTACAACAACGAAACGTTGAAAACTTACGTGAAGTAGAAAAGCGCGATGTTGAGAAACAAGCTCCAAAAGAAAGCAATAAGGATAGTTATGAGTATCAAAAGAAATTTAAATCCTTGAATAATAAGTTAAGTAATATTGAGTCTAAAATTCAGCAATTAGAAAAAAGTATTAAAGAAATTGATGTTGAGCTTGCTACTAATTATGATGAAGTGGTTTCTAATCCGCAATTTTTTGATAGTTATCAAGGCAAAAAAGATAAGTTGGAGAGTTTAATGCACGACTGGGAACAGGTGCAGGAATCTTTAGATGCGTTGGATTAATTTGGGTTTAAGCGCTAAATCTTAATAAAAAGTGTATTTCGTCGAATAAATTTGTTTTTAATCTATATTCGGCTTAATATTGTTAAAGATTTGATTCCAAATTTATCACTTATGAAAACAATTAAACTTTCCCTACTATGTTTGTTTGTAACTGCTATGTCGTTTGCTAGCGTTACAACATCAGAAAAAGCAGCACTAGTTGCACTTTATAATTCCACTAATGGAAGCCAATGGACACATGCTTGGGATTTATCATCACCAATAGAAAGCTGGTATGGAGTAACGATTAAAAATAACCAAGTAGTTAATTTGAGTTTAGAATTCAACAACTTGCAAGGTATTCTTCCGCAGGAATTAGGAGATTTAGTGTATTTGAAGCACATAAATTTTGGATTAAATAAAATAACAGGCTCTATTCCTTCAACCATTGGAAAATTAAATAGATTAGAAACATTAAACCTTTCCATGAATATTTTGGAAGGATCTATACCAACTTCTATTAGTGACCTATCCAGTTTACAAATATTAGAATTAGGTAGTAATAAGTTAACAGGCACGATACCTACTGAAATTAGTGCTTTGAGTAATTTAGTAAAATTAAGTTTAATCGATAATAAGATTAGCGGTGAGATTCCTACTGAAATTATGGCTTTAACACAGCTAGAAGAAATTGTGTTGGCTAATAATGAATTAACAGGAGACATACCATTTCAATTATCTTATTTCCCCAAATTAAAAACATTTATGGTAAGCGACAACAAATTAAATCAAGAGTACATTAGTGTTATTAACGGTAATAATCCGAACATGATGGACTTAAATTCAGGATCTGTAATTACGGATAATGATTAAGGAAACCTATTAGAATTATTTTTAAAAAGAGGTTATGTAAATTAACCTCTTTTTTTGTACATTGATTTTATGGAAGAACACGAATTTCAATGCCCTTATTGTTGGGAAACTATTTCAATGCTTTTGGATAGCTCACAGTCTGAACAAGAATATATTGAGGATTGCGAAGTGTGTTGTAATCCGATACAGATATGAGTTCAGTTTGAAGATCAAATTCTAATGGGTTTTCACGCAGAAAATATTGAACAATAAATTTCTTTAAAATCTGCTTGTTATATTTAAAAAGCATTGTATATTTGCAGTCCGAAATAGTTATATCGACATTATGAATCGATTAAGTTTAAAGCTCATTAACTATCTTGGAAATTATATCGCGGGATAGAGCAGTAGGTAGCTCGTCGGGCTCATAACCCGAAGGTCACTGGTTCGAGTCCAGTTCCCGCTACTAAGCAAAAGCACTGAAAATCAGTGCTTTTTGCATTTGTATAAGTTTCGTTTGGTGCTTGCTCTTGCTTCATTTATTTAAAAGTATCTAATAAAAGTATCTTTTCGTCAATTTTAAGAGTTAAAAATATCCAGTTCCTTAACTGCTTTACTAACAATCTTTTCGTCGATATAATGTTTTTGTAGTACTTCATCTGTTGTGTGTGAAGATAGTGATTTTGTATCTCCATTCAATGCTGCGGATAGATATGTGAGGTATGTTTTTCTCAAACTTTTTAATTGTAATTCTCTTCCAGTTCCCAGTTGTTTGTAGAAATGAGAAAAACCTTTTGAGAGATTATCCATTAAAGCATAGGTTGACGTTTGAGTTCTGTCTGGTGAAATTAGAAACTCGTCCATTCCTCTTTTATTTTGATAGCCCATTCGGTAAAGAAGCTTTTTTAAACTTTTGGTAATTGGAATAATTTTGGGCGCTACATTTTCATTAAAGCCTTCTCCCTTTATTCTTTCTACTTTTAAGTTTCTAACGGTAATGAAAATAGGTATTTCTTCAGACTCAGTAATCATGTTCCATTTGAGATCTATAACTTCTTCTCTTCTTCCTCCAGTATGCAATGCGAGTTCAATTGCATCCTTGAGATATGGTTTATATCTGTTACGTGCTTTAACATTTGAAACACCTGTAGTAGTGTGACCATTTTCAGGAGAAATTATTTCTAAAAGGCGTTTGAATTCTTGTTGAGTGATGGTATCCTTTTTTACGACGACAGCTCTTGCTCTAACTTTCTCAAATGGATTAGAAATATTTAAATCAAACTTTGCTACTGTCCACTTATAGAAACTTCTAAGAACGGCAATTTTATTATTATAAGTCTTACTGCTATATCCTTTATCATTGAGTAAAAACGTATGGAAATAACCTACGTGATCGTCTGTAATGCGATCAATAAGTGTTATCTTTTTGTTCACTTTGTTTTTTGTGAGTGCCTCGTTAAATAACAATAAACTCTTTTGAATCTCTTTGATATGCTTTTCTGAACGCTGGACCTTCTGATGATCTGGCACCCCAATATTCTGAAGAAAATCTATATACTGTATTTGGCAGTCAAAAAGATAATAGCGTTTTGTGCCTTTATCTGATTTTCCATTCAATTTTAAATCAAGTGTGAATTCATTTTCAAAATCGATAGCTTGTACAACAGCTTCTTGATAGGTAAAAGCATCAAGTGTTCTGCTCACAATCTTATTATTGTTGCCAGGCATATGAAGTCTAGATTTGTAGCGATGCTTCTCCGTAAATTTACAGTTGGAAAGTTTAGATTTTGAGACACCGCATTCGGGTTCTTTCTTTATAAACGACCCATCTGATGTCTTTATATTTTTATTTGTGTAAGAGAAGTATTTTTTGCACTGGGTACAGTATAAGAAAAGACCTTTGTGTGTCTTAGTTGGTAATTTTTTACGTTTCATATTTAGGAATCTGCAAAGGCTTGAGACAATTGTGACTTTGGTCTTGCCTGCCTTGAAACAGGTCTAAAGTCTAATTCGGGTTCATCATCGATAAGCAATAAGTAGCCCAATCTATCATTGTCTTGATAACAGTGATATAGCTCCTCCCATTTATTAGGGTATTTGTTTTTTAAATCTTGTAGAAGTTTTCTGTCCAGTTCCATTTCTACTAGAAAGCGATAAGCTACTCGTTTCTTGCCTAATATTTGAATTGGTATCTTATGATCTTGACACCATTTTGTGATGCCTTGAATCCCTTTTATTAAAAGAATATTTCCAAGTGTTTTTAGATCAATAAATTTGTCTTGTGTGTGTTCTGTTTGCACGTTAAGTCGGATGAATATATTTCCTTTTTTCGGTCAATATATTAATGCGATAATATAGAGTGTTCTACTCTTAGATTAGTTTTGTTTTAACCGTACGGTTAAGGCAAACGATTTTTCCGTTTGCCTGTTTTAATTCTATATTTTGATAATTATGATCCTTCAAAATATCTACAATCCTTGTCCTTTCTGAAATACGCTCGATACTCTCAAGCATTTCTATTTTACCTTCTCGTTTAACAATTGTTATTGTATGATATTTAGAATCACGAATCATTCTTAAGGCCTTAGTTTCATTTTCATTGAGATCCGATGGATTATTTACTATAAGCTGTTTGTCAGAAGTCATAAACTTAAGATTTGGAATTTAACATTTGTCTTAAAACGTCGTTCTCTCTTATTCTTGCTTCATCAAGTCTTCCTCTTGTTTCAGAAAGCTCTTTTCTTGTGTTAGCTAAATCATCTACAAAAGATTGTCTAATCGTTTTGACTTCTTTACACTTTTCTCGGAATTGTTCTTCCATTCTTTTTAAGGATGATCTACTGTCCGATTGAATTTGAGAAATGATTGTCATAAATTGAGTAATACGCTCTTTATCCATTTCAGAGATAAAGTTATTTAGGTTGTCCGCATAGGTGCT
>DIAL01000128.1:20673-30584 GCA_002414705.1 Flavobacteriaceae bacterium UBA5079 | reverse complement strand
TTACCTCAACAGTATCAACTAGTGTGTTTTTAGATCCAGATTCAGCAGTGTTTATTCCTTTTATCTGGCCTTTCCCTGCATGAATTGCTGTATTATGATTACCAGTTATATTATTACCCTTTACAACAACATTTTTGATTGCAGGTGGAATGTAATTTAATTGGTGTTCCTCACTATAAAAATAGTTCATATCTACACTAAATTTATTAGCGAAATTCATTATTGCTAAATGGGGTATGTGTTTTGACTTACTTCTTACAGAAGAGATAATGCTTCTGTTAGAAGGGTAAATTAGTTTCCCGATACTACTATCGTTGTTGGGTTTAATACCTAATTCTGTGTTAACTGCAATCACTTGGTCTAGAGCAGTGACAAACTTTTCGTCAATGTTTGCGTATTTAGGGCTTTTGGTCATTTTAAATTATTATTAATCAGTAGGTTTAGTTTTTTGTTGCATAAGGTTGCTAAAATTGAATCAAAATTTATTGTTCATTTTGTAGTTTATTAAGCAACAAATTTACATATATTTGTCAAATATCATAAGATAATTGATAAAAATGTAGTTAAATTGACATTGTTTTTATCTTTTGTTGTCAAATATTTTACAGCCCCTTTACTATGTATTTAAATGAAGAAATTAGAGCCATTACAAACAAAATGGCAAAATTGTATGACAGTCCTATAACAACTGTTACTAAAGAATCAGGTTTGTCTAGACCAACAGTTTCTAAATTTTTTAATCTGCAAACAATTAAGCCTAGCAGTATCGAAAAATTATATGATCTCTGTCTAGAACTGATCGAGAAAAAAGAGGCGAAGCGAAAACTGTCGCTTCAAAAAGAAAACGCTCTGCTTTGCGGTATCAAATCTACTTTGCAGACGTCTTTGAACGTATAATATAATAGAAATGCTATAAGAGCATTCATTACAAACGACTGAAGCATACAGTAGATCACTGAAGACTTCTTTATGTCGTATCAATGCCAATAATTCAATATTCAACTGCATTTAATGCACTTGACCACTATGTAAAACAACATAATACAGCATCTCAAGACTTGTCTTCTCATATAAGACAAGCAATGATTTTAACAGCGAGAGAGATTATAAAAATCTATTCGTTATCGCTTTTAAAGGCTAATAGTATTCAAGCTATTGACCTCGAAAATCCACCACCACTTCGAACCAACAATGTTCAACTTGCTAAACGCTCTAATGCAAGCACTAGAACTATACAACGTCACCTTAAACGATTGATTGAGGCAAACGTCATTATCAAAAAGATATGGCACGGTTCAAACTCTGGTTACGAGCTTTGGTTGAATCCAAATATCCTGTTAATAAGCAGTGGAAAACCTGTTAACAAAGGCTGTAAAGAGCAAGAAATTGAAAACATAAAATTTACTGATAATCAGTTTTTTAAAAAAGCTACAACGCCAACTTGTCCTCATACAGATACTAGTAACAATGGTTACATAAATAATATAATAATAGGCGTTCATAACCTAAAAACTAAAGCGAGTTCGTTACCACTCACGCCTGGTTATGCGTCACGCAACGCAACTAGCAACAATTTTACAGGATACACAGGCAAAATAGACCCCAAAAAAAATAGTGATGCAGGGGAAATAGAGCGGATAAAACGAGCCAAAAATCAAACTGGCGCCGAAATTTCGGACGTCAATCAGGCTCGTTCCGCTTCCCTATCATTTTATATCAATGCTCTTTGGACGCTTGCGCGAAATACACTTTACAAAGACCATTATCTCACGCAAAGCCAAGTGAAAAAAGCAAAGGAACTGCTATTTCAATGGTACAATCCCGTGTCAGACAAAAAGATGGCAGATGTGCATCAAGTGTACGTTGAGCGCATTGGAATCGTGCAAAAATACATTGCTAAAAACCCTGAAAAACGATATGTCCAGCTCCCATATAAATATTTTGACCCTAAAAACCCATCTGGATTTACTGGCACAAGAACCTGGTACAATCAGCAAAAGAAGCGAGATTATGAGGTACAAATGAAACTCATTCTACACGCACAAATACGCAGATTTTTAAATAACGAGAAGAAGGCAACTGCAAAACAAAAACCGCGATTAGCACTTTTTAGGTCTTGCGAAACGCGATTAGGTAAACTTGGAAAACCTGAGCTTGTTAATCAGTTCCATGCTTCAGTTTTAAATCATTCTACACACAAATTTATACAATTCAACACTTAAAAATATGAATCCATTAAAGAAAAAAAATGGTGCCTTGGGTAAAAAACTCAAAGGTGCATTAACAGAGTTATCCGTCGATATTTTCGGCTATGAAAAGATGGTTACAAAAAATATCATCAATCGTACAGAGTACTTTTCCAAGCGTTTACAAATACCTCCAGAACGACTTTATATACGGATTTTTCAAAAAAGTCACGTTATAAAGTCATTTCTCTATGACCAAGGCCAACCAATTACAGCAATACTTACTGGTGAGCTTACATACTTTTTTATGGAAGAGCAAACAGCTTCATTAGGCGACTATAAAAACAAGATAGCATTTAGCATCAAACAATACCTAAAAGAATTTGCAGATGCAAATCGGATAGATGAAGAAAGCATTCGTATTTGGATTCACGTAAAAGACAACAAGGTTCACGTTAGAGCTTTTCAAGGCGAAGAATTTATAAAAGCATTACCTCTTAACTCACTAATTAAATATTTTAAATAATGGCACAAAAAAAAGGATGGAAACTAGGTCAAGATTCATTTACAAAAATGATAGTTTGGTTTAAAGACGGAAATGTTAGAACAATGTATTCTATCGATTGGAAACATAAACTTTCTAAAACGATAAGTAAAGAAACAGGATTAGCACGCTTCCGTAAAAAGATAAAAGAATATGGCCCATTAGCAGGAACAATTGAGATTTATGATAAAGCTACTGGACAGCGCATTGCAAAATTTTACGAAGGCATCGAAAAATCATTTGACAATACAAAACTATGAGAAGCATCAAAGAACTTCAAGAAAGGCTCAATCCTAAAAATAGTTTTGCGCAACGCTATAATATCGAGAAAGATGATAAAATACATTTGCTGTATGTGAGTCCGCGATTAAACGCAACCGGCTACTACAGAATGATTGCGCCAGCGTTAGAAATTAATAAAACCGTCACTCACAAGGCGATTGTGACAAGTATCGAAAGCTATGACTTTTCAAGTCGATTGTCTGACTTTGTAAATCAGTTAGACGAACGTTTAATTACCTGGGCAGACTATGTGATTTTCCCACCACTTTTTAGTGATGTGAGTTACTTAGTTAAAGCAATCAAAATCTTAAATCCAAGTGTACAGCTCGTAATGGATGTCGATAAAAACTATTTTGCGGTACCAAATACTTTTCCGCTTTCGCGAAAGCTGACTCAAGAGAAATTGCAGTCTTTTCAGTTAAATTTAGGTTTGATGGATTTGGTTACCGTGGCAAATAAACCATTTCAAAATTTCCTGCAGAGACTTATTGATGACCGACTTGAAAATGCACATGCACTTGTGCAGCACATTCCTTCATTAGTCTCAAGATATGGTTATGAGGAAATACCACCAATACAAAAAAATGAGTCCAATACATTACGTATTGGACTCATTAAACCAACCGAAGAAGATTTGCTATCTCTTAAGGAAGTCCTTTTTCTTTTGAGAAAAACTTTTGAAGATAGAATCAAGATTATTTACTTCGGAAGATATCATTCCTCTAAGGAAGTGGCAAAACTTTTAAAGGAAATAGATTATGAAATTCATAATACGGTTTCATTTCTTAACTATTTTGAAAAGCTAAACAGTTTACAACTCGATGTAGTGTTAATACCTAGTAGAGAAAGTCTTTTTATTCGTCATCAAAATAATCAATTATTTTTGGAGCTTTCGGTATTTGGAATTCCTGTAATCGCTTCAACGTATCATCCATCAAAACTACTTCTTAAAGAAGGAGAAACTGGTTTTATTG
The DNA here is from genome assembly GCA_002414705.1 of Flavobacteriaceae bacterium UBA5079. GTDB lineage: Bacteria > Bacteroidota > Bacteroidia > Flavobacteriales > Flavobacteriaceae > Algorimicrobium. The sequence continues at coordinate 26,598 of DIAL01000128.1, read as the reverse complement.
CAAATGAAGTTCCTGAATGGATTGAAACGGTTCAACTTTTTATAACTGATAAAGAACTAATACAGAAAATGTCTTCGGCATTGATTAAGGAAGTCTGGAGAAACGTAAGCTATTCGGCTAAAAACCGTAAAGAATTTACTTCAATGTTTATTTAAAAATATGCCCTGAAATTGTATATACTTAGTTTCAGGGCTTTAAGAAATGTACCTGTGAAATCGTATCAATTTATCCCGCACATAAATTCAAAACCCTTACCATTACTACGATTACCCATTTTAAGCAATTCTCAAAATAATCCCAACGTACCAAACTACAATTCCTCACAGTCAATACAAGTCATCACAAATCTATATTTATCCTAAATCAAAAAGAAAACGACCTTCCTTAGCAGGTAGTTTTCCTATTTAGGATATAGATGCAACTATCGATTACAGAGAACGAAAAGAAAAACGGAATAGAGTTACTATTCAGCGAAAACCTACCCAAAGAGTTTTCGACCTTCCTTAGAGAACTGGGCTTTAAGGAACATAATAACGAGAAAAACAAGTGGTATGCAGATGCACATCCAGCCTACAAAAGTTTTGCTACTTCCTTAGCGATGGCGTTTTCTAATGGAGACGATTGGCAAACGGTGAACGTCTATCCATCGTTTCAACCTTCCTTAGAAAACATTGACAATAGTAAATTTAGCTTTGTGACCATTTCATATCGAGGCGAGCAAAAAGCCGAAAAAGATGAATACGTTTTATTTGACTCTTATAAGAAGGTCGCTTTAGAAATAGCCACTCGATTTGCTATTATGAAATACGGAGACGATTTACAACACGTCGAGGTCTTTCCTAGAAATTATAAGCGCAAAGCTCGCATTCTATATGACAAAGAGCAAATTATTCATCGTATAGAAATGAAAGAGCAAAACAAAATAGAAAAACTACCTGTTAAGGAAGTAGAAAACGACCTTCCTATGGAAGATAGCAAAACTCAAGAAGAAACAACTCTTGAGACAATGAATAGCGAAGAGCAAATTATAAAAGAAAACGAACTTGCTAAAGAAGTAGAAAACGACAGTCCTATAGAAGATAGCAAAACTAAAATTAAAGAGCCTACTTATGAAGTAACTACCGAAAACGAAACTGGCTACAAAACAGATACAGAACGTCAACTCTCAACTCGTGAGATTTTAAACGAAGTCATTAACAAACTTCGCAAAGTTGAAGAAGCACTTGATGGCGAAGATGAAACTATTCTTGCAACTTCAGTAATGGATTTTGAAGATGCAATTGAGCAAACTGGAAATACACGTTTTGAAAATGAACTTTTTAAAGCATTGCAGAATTTTCAAGACTGGATGTACGACCTGACATTTGAGACGCGCACAATGGCTTTGATGGAAGTCAATCGTTTGAATCAATCTTTAAACTTGCCATTATTTGCTTTAAAAAAAGACGTTCCGAAATCGCTTTCAGTTTCTAAAGACATTTTCAGTCGAGACCACATAGTTCCCAACGTATTAGTTCCTGTAAAAGCAGGCGAACCTTTTCAATCTGGTGGTTTAAATCTAGGAGATGCCAACTTTATTAGAATGAAGTTTAAGACACTTCATCAACTTACAGATGATACTATCGACCAAGCTTCTGGACTAAACCTGTTCCGACTATCGCAAATGGCTCATCCTAATGATTATGGCATTAGCGTAAATCGTTCCAATGTACTTAGTGAGTGGGAAAACCGTGGCTTTGAAGTATTTGAAGAAATAGGTTATCCAACTGATTTAGATTATCCCTATGTAAATATTCATACAGGTTATAAAAGCGTTTCATCACTCGCTTCTCAAATAGGTGCTTACGATGATAGACGTCAATGGTGGTCTGCGGTTGAGCATTCAAGACCTATTGCCGATTTAGCAAAAGGAATTGTGATTATGGATACGCTACTGATGGAATTGGTAGAAAAGAAACTCGAATTAGTAAATCCAAAAACTAACAAGCCAAAAACCGATAAGCAGTCCAAAGAAGCTTTTAATGATATTGAATGGGAAATAAGCCGATTAGAAATGTCCAAACTTGTTATTCAGGATTATATGAATAAGGATTTAGAAGTTGAAGAACCACGTCAAGAACCAAAACCTGAAAAAGAAAAAGAAAATAAACAAGATGTAAATGACTATTTAGATAAAGTCATAGCAATTACCCATACCGCCTTCGCGAAAGCGGAACGCCTATCAAAAAAGAAGATAGAGCGATTAAGAGAAGAAACTGACGCGCCAACTATGGGAGCGCTTTGGGAAGCTGTCGAACTAAGTTGGTTGTTATGGTACAAAATGCTTTACAAAGAACCAATACCATTTGAAGCACGCTTGAGAAAAATGGTGCAATTCTGGAATAACGTGCAACCAACCTACGCTTATTCAGATAGCAGTAAAGAACTCTATAAGCAATATTCAACACCTTGTCCCATTGGTGCAATCGTCGCACAATATACAGGAATGGATGAAGCCGAATTCATCTTTGAACCAAGCGCAGGAAATGGCTTATTACTCGTAGGTGCAAATCCAAGAATTACGCACGTTAATGAAATTGACAAAAGCCGAAAACAATCTTTAGAATATCAAGGCTTTGGTCGCATCACATCAGAAAATGCTGCCGAACCTTTTCCAGAAATGATGAACAAGGTTCACGATGTGGTTGTCACTAATCCACCTTTTGCACGTTGGGAAGCTTCAAAGTTTGATAAAGAGCGCATCGCCAATAAATATTTCAATAAACAACGTGGCATTGCCAATCATATTCGATTGGAACACTTAATGGCTGGTTTGGCGCTGCACACGACGAAAGATGATGGTAAAGCTGCAATTATCATTATGGGTCACGTCTATTTTGGCGAAGATGGACTCTTTGCTAAATACAGACCGTTCTTCAACTGGTTGTATCGCCACTACAAAGTGGACGACATTATCAATATGAATAGTTACAAGCTATACAACAAGCAAGGCGCAGTAACTAAAACAATGCTCATACTTATTGGTGGACGTAAAGCAACACCCTCAGGAGTAGCGCCAAACAAAAGTGAGCAACCACATTTAGAAAATATGGTCGAGACTTTTGAAGATCTCTGGTTACAAGCTAAATCACACATTAAACCAAATATCGACATCATTATCAAACAACTCAAAACAGCACGTACAAAATGATTTATTTCAATAACCAGTTAATGCCCAATGATACTAGTGCAAAGTTGTTTCTAGTTACAAACACAAAACCTTTTGAACGCTATGAAGATCACGAAGCAGCCATTTACATTCAGCTTCACGAATTGGTGGAGCACGCTTTCGCGAAAGGCGAAAACCCAATTGCTCTTATTGAAGATTATTTGGAGTTGGTCTATATCGAAGGGAAATCGGTAGCCGAAATCGCAGACTTTCTTTCCAATACAGATAAGATGCAGCTCGCACTCTGGACGCTAAAAGAGAGTTGGGATAAAATGGATGAAACAGCACCACAAGATTCTTTGCTTTACGGAAGTGGTTTAGACAAAGAAGAGGCTATTCAAATCTATTCAGAAATCACACTTCGCACCTATCTCGAAGCTTTAGCACTATACAAAAATGAATAATCAAGAACTTAAAATTGAAGAAGCAGAATTTAAACAAAATGCTGCCGAAGTCGCAAAGTTAGCTACGCAGGAAAGTGCTTTAGTTCCGTATGTTCCAAAATCCAAAGCACCTTACAGAATGAATACGCTCATTCCGAGAAATATGGCTTTTGAAGTTCAAAAATCATTGAACATAATTGTCAAGACTCAAGGTAATATTGACAATTACGTGCGAAATCAGTTGAAGTATAAATCGACCAAGCAACTCTGGGAAGGTTTAGGTGCAGAACAAGTAGATGCTGTTGGATTATACCTTAAACAATTTGAGAATGAACAAGGCATCATTATAGCAGATCAAACAGGTATTGGTAAAGGTCGGCAGGCTGCTGCTGTTATACGACACGCAGTTATGCAAGGCTATCTTCCCATATTTTTCACTAAAAAACCAGACCTATTTACAGATATGTATCGAGACCTAAAAGCTATCGGTTTTGATAACATCAATCCCTTTATCGTAAATACAGATACCGATGCTAAAATTAAAGATGCAGACGGTAATGTGGTTTTCAGTCCAATGAATAGCAAAGCGCAAGCTGAACTTATTGCCAATGAAATTGAATACCCAACTGAGAGTCCAGAATCTATTGAATATCATAAAAAAATAGGCAAAAAATTACCAGACCCAGACAAAGTTCCAACGATTAAAATACCGCTAACCTTAGACCATTTACCACTTGGTTACGATATGATTTTTGCGACCTATTCGCAGGTGCAATCTGCGCATCCCTATAAACGAATGTGGATAGAAAAAATGGTGCTCAATGGTATTGATGGCAGTAAGAAATTTAAGAAATGTATCTTCATTTTAGATGAATCGCACATGGCAGGTGGTTTCGATTCAATAATCGGTACCTGGATGCGTGAAGTGTTGCCAAGCACAAAAGCCTGTTGTTTCCTAAGCGCCACTTTTGCCAAATATCCAGAAGTGATGCCTTTCTATGCAAAGAAAACTGCTATTGCTGAAACTGGATTAACCGACGCTAATTTCGTTCGTGCTATGACAAGTGGTGGATTAGCACTTCAAGAAATTGTAGCCTCCAACCTTTCGGAAAGTGGGCAACTTATAAGACGTCAACGCTCTAACGAAGGTATCAATGTAGATTATATCACATTAGACCAAGAACCACAACGCAGTAAAAGTCGAGAGAGTGTCAATCGCATCATTACACTTATGAACGAAGTGGTTGCTTTTGAGCAAGAATTTGTTGCGCCACTTTTGGCAGAAGTCCATTCATCTGCGAAAGCACAAGGCGAGCATATGTCTTCTAAACCTAGAGGGCTTGGTGTAAAACAATCGCCATATTTTTCTCGTGTATTCAACATTATTGACCAGATGCTATTTGCTTTGAAAGTGAAAGATGTTGTTAAGCACACCATCAAATTATTGAAAGAAGATAAGAAAGTAGTCATTGCTTTTAAGTCCACAATGGGTGCTTTTCTGAAAGATCTAAATTTAGTAAGTGGAGATGTAATTCCTAATGAACAACTAGATTTTACAAGAACTTTAGTTAAAGGACTCGATGGAATATTTAACTATAATTATGTTGCAATTGATGGCGAAAAAACTAGACAACGCATTCAACTCTATGAGCTTCCTAAAAACGGAGCTGAGAAATATAATGACATCAAAAGACGAATGTTATTAGAAAGTTCAGGATTATCGATTTCGCCAATAGACGAATTAATTCATTTATTACAAACTGAAAAGAAACCAAAACACTTAGGTGGTCATTCTGATATCTATTTCAAAATAGCTGAAGTTACGGGACGTAATCAACGTATTGATTTAACAGATGATGAAGCGGTTGTAGAATCTTTCCGAAGTAATGCAGAAAAATCCTTTCGTCTTTTTAATAGTGGCGAATATGATGTATTACTAATTAATCAAAGTGGAAGTACAGGTTCTTCGGCACATGCAAGTAAAGATTTTAAGGATCAACGTCAACGTGCAATGATTGTGCATCAGTTTGAATTGGATATTAATACTGAAGTTCAAAAACGTGGACGTATCAATCGTACAGGTCAAGTTAATTTGCCTGAGTACTACTATATCACAAGTGATATTCCTACCGAAAAGCGATTAATGACTATGCTCAAGGCGAAATTAAAATCGTTAGATGCCAATACCACAGGTTCTCAAAAAACCAATGACGATACTTTAAAAAGCGCCGACTTCCTAAATAAATATGGTGACATCGCTGCTTGGAATTGGGTCGATGAAAATCAGGAAATGATGGAACAATTGGGCTATCCTACCTATCAAAAGAAAACGGA
>DIAL01000128.1:19854-20536 GCA_002414705.1 Flavobacteriaceae bacterium UBA5079 | reverse complement strand
CTACCTATCAAAAGAAAACGGACAAATTAGGTAATGTTTTCTATGAAAGAAATGGTTTTAAAGATGGTGCAATTCGTCAATTAACTGGACGTGCAGGATTACTTAAAGTTGAAGATCAAGATGCATTATATGATGATTTATTAGAACGCTACGACCATCAAATCAAATTAGAAAAGCAACAAGGCACTTATGATTTGGAAACCGAGTTTCTTCCGCTTGATGCCGAAGTAAAAAAGCGATTCTTATTTCAAAAAGGTCAAGGTGGTAAAACACCATTTGGTAAAGACACAGTTCGAGATATTACTATCGTCAATAACTTGAAACGCCCTTTTACAAAACAAGATATTGATGAGCGGATTCAAGATGCACTTGATGGCGATAAGCCAGTTCAAGTGCGTTTAAAACTAGAAGACCAAATAAACGAAGCCTATCCTAAACTTTTAGAAGACCGAAAAGCGAAGCGATTCAAAGTGATTGAAAAGCTGATAGCAGACAGAGAACTTTTGCCACAACGTGGAAGTGGCGAAACCGAAGAAGAAAACGAAAAAATCCTATCCGATTGGAACAAACTTGAAGCACTTATCAATCAAAAAACGTCGCAGCTCGCTACTTACATTGCTGGATTAGAAAATATCCAACGCATCATATTGCGCTATATCAATATGTGGAATATTGGCGATAT
>DIAL01000128.1:14007-19793 GCA_002414705.1 Flavobacteriaceae bacterium UBA5079 | reverse complement strand
TATTGGCACAACCATTAATCCTTCTTGGGGAATTTTCCTTGGCGTGAGTATTGGTAAATCTGGAAAGAATCCATACACATTAAGTAATATCAGTTTAAAATTTGGCGTTACGGATTCCCGTAAGATTCTAACTTATAGTTTACAGCCTGCCGAGCAAAGTTTCATTAGCCAGGTGTTTACAGAAAGTCGAGACATTACAGATGCAGATGTGCAAATGGTTAATTTAGAATGGAATGAACTCATTAAAAAAGCATCATCTAAACGAGAACGCAGACATATTTTGACTGAAAATATTGTTGGTGCTTCTGGTCAAATTGGAACACAAAACAAACTAATAAAATACAATACTAAAGAAGGAACGATTAAGAATGGGATTTTACTTCACAGGGATTTTGGTAAAGAAGGCGAAGCAGATACAGCCTTATTACCTATTTCAGAAGCCTACCCTATCATCAGTAAATTAGACCTTGACGACTTTTTTGCAGATCATAAGTTAAGTTTTCGCGCAAAGCGGATTAGTGATAATTATTATCAGGTATATCTGAACAAAAAGGATCTCTATCCAGCCATTATTGATGAAAAGTTGCGCAAGCTGTTAAGACGAGAATCTGGACAATCGCAAGATGAATTGCCCGACTTTGTTCAGAATGCTGGAGATATGACAGGTGCGTTACACATTGAAAACTTACAAGCATTTCTGAATCGATTGGATGCATTTCAAGTTCAGTATTTGGGAAAAGCTCGTGAATTGGAAGATTGGGAAATTGAAAATGAAACCGATTGGAAAGCACAAACCAAACAGAAAAAAGGAAACTTTAAATATCAACTAGGTCGTGCTTATGGTCAAGGTAGTAATCCTACTATTGGCTTTGTAAGTTACGAAGAGCCAAATGCAGAATATCAATTCGGAACGGTTATTTACAATCGACCATTAACCGATAAAGAGAAGTATAATTACTCGTTGATTCCCATATTTAAAAATGTAGAAGAGCCTTACCAAGATTGGAAAACTGTAATTCTTCAGACAGGAATAAAAGAAGACTTCAACGCTGTTGTTGATGAAGTACGAGACTTACCACTTCACGAAGCGATTGAAACTATGGGTTATTTTATTTTGAATAATCTACACGAAGATGGGAATGCTGAATTTGTCTTTGGAACTTATACTGCACAGGAATTAGGTCGTGTTTTTTATGAAGATACCATTGCTCAAATTTCATTGATTGATGAATTGATTAACCAACTACAAATAGCCTTAAAATAGATGAAAGTGAATCCCAATAAAATGTATGTAGTTTACAAAGCAACTTACAATACTCGAAAAGGAATCTTTGGCGGAAACCCAACAACAATGCAAGAACTCAAAAACAAGTTCAAACGTGGTATGGATGCGAGTGCTATTGAAGCTATTTATTCAACCAAGAAAGAAGCCAATGATGCAGCAGATAAACTTTTCAAAAAATCACAAAGACGTTAAGAATGAAGAATAGAAAATTAGATATTCCAGAAGTACAGCAGATCCCTCAGTTTATGAAAATAATGGATGATTTGAGTGTCGGTAACAATCCCTATTTAGTTGGAAGTGCCGGAACAGGAAAAACCACTATTGGAGAAAAAGTAGCCTACGCCATAAAGGGACGAGCAGAAAATGATGGTCAAGAACTACCATTTACTATTGTAAACTGCAATCAATGGACATCGCCTATTGATATTAAAGGTGGACAGACTATTTCTGGTTACAAAGAAGGCGCACTTATCGAAGCTTGGCGCGATGGCAAAGTTTTAATCCTGGACGAAATGCCAAAACTTGATGCCAACACAGCAGGATTATTAAACGACGCATTAGCAAAAAGTGCTCGTGAAGATGCCATTATCTTCAATGGAAATAATGAGCCAATCAAAAAACACAGAAACTTTGGGTGTATTGCTACTGGTAATGTTATTGGGAAAGGTGCAAGTGGAAACTACGTAGGTAACAATAAACAAGATGCGTCATTGTTAGACCGTTTTAGTGGTTGTATTTACCGTATTGGTTTTAATGAAACATTAGAACGTCAGCTCGTTTATCCAGCAGTTGTCGATATCTGCTTGACTATCCGTAAGTCTATTTTAAAATATGAGGGAAAAGAAGCTGGCGATGACGATACTGAAGATATTATGACATTACGAACAATGCTCAACTTTGAACGTGCCTATGAGCTTGAAATGAAGCGAGAAACAGGAATGAAAGATGAGTTTGGAAAAACCTATCGTAAGATGCCTAATGGTAAAACACTAAAAGATTCTTTACACAGTTACTTCATTGCAATGACTAAGGAGAAAGCAGAACACATCAAGACTGAAATCAATCTTGAAGGGTTTCTAAATTCTTATAAAAGTAGCGGGATGAAGCAGGCTTTTATTGTTGAGTTTAAGAGACGGATTGGGTGACTTTGTTATTTTAAAACATATTTAGAAAATACCTCAGGCTCTGGAAGATCAACAATGTTATTTTCGTTTGTATAATGTCTGCCAAATACTTCAAAATTCGTTAGTCTATTTTTACTACTTTTTATATACTCAAGATATTTATCTAACATATCATAAAAATCTAAGCTGTTATTATTAAAATAATGAGACCTCATTTCAAAAAAATTAAGATTTATAAAGACTAAATCTTGAATTATTAAATTTTTAAGATTGAATTCTGCTAATTGATGATTCAGTTCTTTGCGATATATAGCATTTAAACCTTCTTGACCAAAGCTGTTGTCTGTATAAACTATAATTGGATAAATTTCTGGATTATTTACAGAAGTGAAACCTTTATCAATTTCATCATAACCTTGTTCCAGTTTTTTAATAGCACTAGCAAGTTGAGTTACACCTTTTGGCTTTCCTTTTTGATTAGATTTAAATTTAATATCAAGTTCTTTTTTAATGTCGTCAATACTGGTACTATTTTTGATACTTGCGTTGAGTAAAATATCCTTGAACTCTATAAGACACAGTTTATTTTGTCTTCGAATGTAGCCGTAGCATAGCTCTGTATTGTCATTACCCTCTAATTCGTTACTGAAAAAGGCAATATCATTTGGAAAACATTCCTTAAGCACTTTGGGTAGATAAATTTCTTCCATAAATTCTTTAGCTTTTACACTTAGAAAATCCGATTACCTTGTTTCTTTTTTTATATAATTATGGAATGCAAAAACGTGTGAATTAAAAAAATGATCATACAAGAAATTTATGTTTAAAAGAAGAAATTTGTGTTGGCTCACTTGATATAAAAAGCGATTTCTAATCGAAAGAAAACTAACATCTCTTTTGTAGCTATTGATATAATTATTAATGCACAGAGATTTTATAAAATCAAGGTTAATGAAATTATGTTTAACAGATTCTGACAAATCAATTAATTGACGTCGTTCTACATTCGATCCATTTCCGAATGATTGCGTAAATATTACTAGCAAAGTTCTGAACATTTCTTCGAAATTTGAGACGCCTTTATTTAAAAGATATTTTACACCAAATTCTGCGTATTTCTTATGTGCTTTGATATAATTGAAAAAAGCATCTCCTCTTTCGACTTGATTTCTAAAGTCTAAAGAAGACATATAGTCACGTTGATACATCAATTTTGCCACAACAAAATCTCGTATTTCATCTTCATTTTTATTATCAAAATCAATTTCTTCCTCAACAGTTGTTTGTGTATTTACTAATTGGTTTATAATTAAATAAGCATCAAAAACATTTTTTGCCTCACTTGTTTCAAGATCACGTGAAATAAGATTATTATAATTAGTAAAAATCAAATCGTAAAAATGCAGATTTGAAAGACCCCAAACAAAAATAGGATCAATAGTTCCGTCTTCGAATTTTGTAACTATTTTAACCCATAACTGTCTTGTTCTTTCAGAACACTTATTCAATAAACTACTTACCAATTCAAATTGTATTTTACCAGTATTATCGTCATTATCGTGTAAATAACTGTGCACCATAAAGCCTGATATATAGTTTAATAATGTAACCGAAGGGATACCTTCAATTAATTTAATTGCATCATTTAAAGATTTTTCTTCGCCATAAAAATCTTTGTATTCTAATAGTTGGAATATCTTCATACTCGTATTCATATATTAATAAGTTTTAATTCCACAAATAACGGAATAAGTATGTTATTTAATTGAGCTTAAAAAAAGGATTGGTTAGGGTCTTTAACAGCTTCTGGATATAGAAAGCTTAGTAAATAATCATACTTTTTGTTATATGTAGGAGTGGAATCATAATGATTTTCTAACTTTCTTTTGAAAGTTCCTTTACTATCTTTTTTGTGTAAGTTATCCCAAATATTATAAGCTTTAAAAGCACTTTCAATATGATTCCAATATTCTGAATAAGAATCAATTGCATTATTTGCAAACGCTATCCATTGCGATTGATTCCAGCCAAAACCTACAATTTGATTTTGCTTAGCACTTTCCATTGTGCAAATAAGTTTTTGATGCTCGAAAAGGGTTGCTTTAAAATGAGGGTTTACAATAGATTCACTTAGTTTGCAAAGTAATATCAATGCTTCAATATTTGGCTTTTTAAGGTATAGCTTATCAAATAATTCAAAATCCATTAATTGAAACTTATATCCAGCAATGGCAATTTTCATTATCCAATTTTCTTTATGCTCTAAATATTTGTTCTCAAATAAAGTTTGAATCAAAGTTTTTCCATCAACTGACAACTCATTTAAGGCATATTCAATACATTGAGAGTTGAGTATAAACGCTAGAAAATTATAGTGTTTCGATTTTGCTTTTTTGAAATAAAGATGAATTCGAGACTCATTATCATTAGAGTTAAACAAATCTGATTTTTTAAATAAGCCTTGTTCGTATTCATCAAGATCTTGTATAATCAGTTCAGCCTTTTTTAAGTTGGGAAATTTAGCTTTCCATTCACTTTTAATTTCATCAATAAGGCATTCAACTTTATTTTGAGACTTTTGTTCTTTAGCTATTCTGTCTGCTTCTATTTTTTTAATTTTTAACTTCTCAATACGTCTATCTTTCAATAGTTCCATTTGATTAAATTTCACTCCATAATCATAAAAGTATGCTTGTTTCGTTTCTGTATCAAACTTCAATTGAGAAAGTGCAATTGATTTTGTGATCCATTTTGTGCGCACTTGGTTAGGCTCAATTAAATGGACATATTTATAAGTGCAACTGAGTCTAAACGATTCAGAGGACTCATCGAGAGCAAAGAAGTTTTGATACTCGGTTAAATATTTAATATCGCGTTCCATTTGCTTTTGACCGTTGATATTGAAATCATCTAATATCCAAATAAGAGAGATATCATTTCTTTGGTAAAACTCGTGTCTGTCAATTATATATTTTAATGACAAGTCTGACAACTGTATCTCAAAAACTATTTTGATTGTTCCATATTCGCAATAAACGTCTGGTTTTCTTTTTTCTCTATCATCCTTAATAAATCTATCGTCAATAAATATATTATCTACGTTAGATAACCTCGTTAATTTCTCACCAATTGCTCGCTTGAGACTTTTATGTCTTGCACTTTCTTTTGAGCGGTAAATTTTGGAAAGAACTTTTAATTCTTCATTGCTAAATTTAGAATCTTTAAGAATACAGGGATCTGCTTTTGGGTAATGTTTAAAATGCAAGTTATCCTTTTTGCTCCCAGATATATTAAGCTGCTGACGGCATTCCAAACAATATAAATCTATTTCTTTCTTAGCAGATTTTGTTCTAAGCGCAAATGCTTCCTTTGAAATC
>DIAL01000128.1:0-13903 GCA_002414705.1 Flavobacteriaceae bacterium UBA5079 | reverse complement strand
CTTCATCTGCTGTCAAAACTTCTCCAGATTCTATGTCTAGAGCCTCTTTTATGGATCTTTCGTAGCTCAAATTATATTTGATTTTTTTCGCTTATAAATTAGTCGGATTAAGAATACAAACTCATTAAAATAAATGTTATTGGTGGTATAATGATTAGTAAAAGATGCCAACCGTAAACATTCCAATAATATCGAATTGCAATTTCTTTTTTATTTAGATGCTTAACCTTATCAGGATTTGTCCTTTTCATATATTCTATGTTGGTCATTAAAAACCTATCATAATCTATACGAGAGTGATTACCAGAGGTATTTAAAACACTTTCATATCGATTGGTAATATCTTTTGCAAAACTGAGCATCTCGAAAGCAGAAGGGTTTTCTTTTAGAGTCTTAAATATTCTCAGTTCGTTATATAATTCTGATATTTTTAAACCACTATCGTGATGCATTTTTGCATTCAATTCATAATTCTGGGCATTCTCAAATTGACTAAAAACGAGAACCAAAATAGAAAGACCTGTAATTATAAAATTAAGTGCATTTTGACTAATTCCCAGTTTTAAACCAAAAACAGTAATTAAACTCGCGATAATTAAATATGCCGAAATAATTGCTAAACCAACATTCGATGTTTTGCCTTTAGTTCTAAGTCTTTTATCACAATTAAAACGCGACCCTTTTGTTGACCACATTTTATAATTTAACTCCTCAAAAAAGCTTTTGCTTAAATAATCGTTAGGTGCAGTCTCATCTTGTCTATTATTTTCTTCCTTCATTATATTTTTTATTTTAAGCCTGGAAGTAAACGTTGAAGCCATCTTAACTGTTCGTCTTTATTTGTATTACCCCAAAAATCTTCTTGATTATTTTTAATATTTCTAATTGCTGTATTTACATCTGAACGCTCACCAGCAATACTATTTAGGGTCTTCAAAAAGCGATCATATAAGTTTTCGTGCCCAAAATACCACAAGCTTACAATATCTTTCTCCATTAGATATGAAGACAACGGATAACCTGCACTTGCGTTCCAATGTTTACATAGTCTTATAACTTGCCGGATTACATTATCTCCAACATATTGATTTTTTTGAGATAAGGCATTATTTAAATCATTTGGAATGGTTTGTTGCCACCCATTATGCCTGTTGGGAATATAATATTTATCTCCAGACCAACTACTAATTTCCTTTCTAGCTGGAACTAAATCAAACATAATATGGTTTAGTTCCAATTTTATGGCTGGATAATCTTTTTTAGATATTGAATTAGGATAGGCACTGGACACAGCATTAATTAACTGTCTTCTATAGGTCTCACTAGTCAAATTACCCTCAAACACGATTAATAAATCTACGTCAGATCTTATATCATATTTTCGTGGTAAAATTGTGTTTCTAGTATAAGAACCGAAACGTATAATCTCCTTTATACCATTTAATCTATATCGTAAAACACTCTCTAATTGAGTTAGTGATCTGTTTATTTTATCTCTTTCAGCAGCACTTCTTGCTAATACTAAATCAGTATTAGCAAACTTTTGTAATCTATAATTCATATTCTATTTTACAAACCAATTATTTGTTTCGTTATATTTTTTAATAGCAACTTGCGCCCATTTTCTTGCTAAAAACGGAATGTCAGGTTTCGATTTTTGACTGTCAAGAGTTCTTACTTTAGTGCTAAGTTTTTTAATTTCTTCATCTGTAGTACTCTTTAATAAATAAGCTTCCCTAATTTTTTTATGAAGGCTTAAATACTCTTCTCCACATTCTTTATGATTCTCACGATAGCTCTTTTCATCTCCTTCATTCCACATTAATAGAGCCATTGTTCCAAAAAAGCCTAAACCAGAAATCCATTTCCCACTTGTAACGTCTTCTATGAAAATACCCATAACACTTAGTAACGCACATATCCAAATAGTTGATTTCACCTGTATCCTCCTTAAATCACTCGATTTAAAATGGCCTTTTGCAGAGTAGATAGTTTCTTCTCCTAAAGTTCGTAATAGGTTTTTGCTCATTGAAATCTGTATTTTTTCTAAAGTTAAAAATATCAATCTAAGTAGATGGGTAATTTTTAGAATTTTTAAGAACACGTCCCAAACTACAATCCCATACCGTAACCATCACGCCTTCAAAAATTACTTTTATAAGAATTCGTGAATCGTCCATTAAAACATACCGTCCAGACTACTGATGGCAAATACAATTATCTCTTATTTGATAGTATGTTTGCCTTTAATGCGTTTGTAGATGATGAGATTAAACAATTATCAAGTACTAATGCTTCCAGATGGAATTTGGTAAAAGAAAGCACAAGCGACCAATTAAATAACGGTACAGATTGGTACGGAACACCCACACCAAAAGACGTTGAAGAACTCGAAGCACATCGCACGTTTTTAGGAATGAAATTGGTTGAAAAAATTCAACCACAAATAAAAGAAAAGCTTGCCAAGTATCTGGAATATCTAGAAGATTCTGTTTTACCAAAACCTAAGATGGCGTATAATGATCGTGGTCTTGGTGTGTTTTCTTTTGAACGTGCTGCGATGGGAATGTATAAAAACTTTCCTGTGAATACGCAGAATCCTGTAAACACAGCAGTAAGCCAAATGACTATTGAGCTTAGAAAGCATCAAATTCAGACTTCGGTAAAAAGTGTGTTCGCCTACTTTCAAGATAAAGAATCATCGTATCCATCGCTACAACTCTACATTATGGCAGGTGCAAATGCACACGTAAAAGGGAATGATTTACTTTATGTAGGTCTTGCTTGTGCAGAACTTGTAGAGTTTATGGAACTGCGAGGCATTTCGGTTGAAGTAAATGTGATGCTTGGTACTTCATTTAATAATCAGGTCACAATGGCTTGCATTCGAGTCAAGCGATTTCAGGATAAATTGGATAAAAATCAACTTTTATTGATTAGTAGTGATCCAAGATATTTCCGTTATCGTGGTTTTAAAGGTTTGGTGGCTTTGAGTAATTATTTTGGTTTAACGATTCCTTCTGGATTAGGAACTATTTCTGTGAGTATGGGTAACACTTTCGCAAAAGCAGTCAACCAAAAAGGATTTGTGTTTGAGCAAAGTTATTCGATGGATAGCGCAGTAAAAGAAGTCTCGAAAATCATTACGAATTATAAAAACAGACTGGATGGAAACGGATAAGAAAACATTGAAGCAAAGTGTAATTTATAAGATAATGGATCGTGCGATAGATATTAATAAAGCGTGTAAAGAGCAATGTAGAGATTTTCAAATTATGGTTTCTAAAAAGCGAGAAAACACATTAATACTGCGTTGGACAACTATTGATATTTCTAATGTTGATAATCCTGTACAATGCTATCGCTACGAATGTTTTAAAACTGATGGTACTTCACAATTATGTTCCATTCATTATGCAAATCAAGATGAAGCCAATGATTTTATCTGGTCGTTAGAACCGCTTTATCATCAACAATTTGCCATAGATCATAAATTATAGAATATGTATAAAACAAAAAATGCTACACCCAAAGAACTCAAGGCTCTTAAAGTCATTAATCAAGATGAAATAGAAGATTTAACAGGAAGTAAATTAGATCCTGTTAAGGCTTGGGAAGTGATTAAGGATGTTTCTGATAATTTCAAAAACACGGATGAAAAAGCTTTGGAAGCCGACCAGCTTTTATTTGAAATGTTGAATCCTGAAATGAAACAATCAAAGAAACCAGAAAAGAATAATGAGACCATTCGGCTTCAAGAAAAAGAACGTGCCAGAGCATTAGAGCTACTGGAATTAGAATTATTAATAGCAGCATAAAAACTATGACCATACAAAAATTACAAGCGCTCGATATGAGCAAAGTGCAACCAGAGGCTTTAAACAAGGCTGTTCAGGATATACTGGACGACTATAAAGAAACGACCGATAAAAAGGCTTTTGAAGAGATTGCTAAAGAGAATATTGAAAAGGTGTTTCTTTTGGTAGAAAGACTTGCGCCAAAGGCTATCGAAGTTGAAAAAGCGGAAAAGAAAGAGACCGATGATGCTGTAGAAAAAGAAATTCCTGATTCTAAAAAGGAAGATGTAAAAAAGGATAAAAAAGATTCTAAAACAGTAAAGAAAGAACTGGATAGTTTGAGTGAGGATATTAAGGCGTGTCGATTAAAAATTAAACGTTTTAATGAAGAAAAGCGCAAGAATGAGCCAAAGAAGACTAAGCCGATGCGTCATACCAAAATCAAGAATCATTTTATTGCGATTGCTAATTTAATTCCGCCAGCGCACAAGGATAATGTGAAGATGCAAAAGGAAGCTGAAAAGATTTTACTGCGTGCACATCGAGGGATTATGAATACTTATGGCATCAATTTCGTACGTGCAGAAGCAGGAGAACTAGCCATCAAAGAGAAGTATGATAAAATGGAAGAAAAAGCTACAAAGTAATTATGAATAAAAAAGTATTAATCATCACAGGCGCAGGATTAGCAATCGGTATTGCCGAAGCGCTTATTTATTATAATCTGGGAAAAAACGAGAACAAAGAAAAGTTTGCATTTCAAATCCCAAAAGGTGTCGAGCTTTTAAAAACAACAGGTATCATAATCGCAACATCTTTAGCAACCGCAGCACTTTCTAATATTATTGAAAATGCTATGTCAGAAAAAGAACAACTCATCCCAATAACAACTTAATCTTATGAAGAAAATAGAACATAAAACATTTCTCAAAAACAACAATCTTGATAAAAAGCTATTGCTTCAACCTATTCAAGAAAAAATTGAGATTTTTGATAGAATGTACAAGCTTTTGGAAACAGTTTCCGATTGTGAAAAAGGAAATCTATTAGAACAATTAGAGTCTCTTGACTTGGAAATCCTTGAAGATATTGATGAAGAGTATGCCGATAAGTTGGAATTCAACGATATTGAAGAAGCTTTAGATGAACAACCTACACTTGAAAAAGTAGCAACCGAAAAAACTGTAGTTATCTCTAAAAAAGTAACCGACGAATCCATTTTAGACGAATTAGTAAAAATGGGACGCACTCAAGATATTGGACGCTCTACTTTTAAGGATCTTGGTGTAAAAACTACTCTGGGTTGGGAAACGGTTATTGGGAAGTATTTGGTTACTAGGACTAGTGTTTTTAGTTATCGGTATAAGGTAGTTGTTGAGTAGGTTAGTAATATTTTTTAGAATTTATTTGAGTTAATTGCCGAAATTCGGTATATTGCTCAAATAAATTCTATAATTGAATATTTCAAATTACATAAAAGAGTTATTGTCAAGAGAAGAGTATTCCTTTTCTATGGATGAAATATTGGCATTTACCAATAAGAATAAAGTAGCTATTACTAGTGAACTTGCAAGACTTATTGATAAAGGAGAAGTAGTCAATCTTAGACAAGGATTTTACCTTATTATTCCACCTTTATATTCAAATTTTAAGAAACTGCCATTAGCATTATATGCCGATAAGCTTTTTAAGTATCTCGACAAAAAATACTATGTTGGCTTTTATAGTGCAGCAAAAATCTATGGTGCAAGTCATCAACAATCACAACGTGATTACATAATGACTAAAACACCAAAATTAATAGATATTAAAAAGGAGACTACAGATCTTCGCTTTTTTACAACTACAGACTGGCCACAAAAAAACATACTTCAAAAAAAATCTAATGCTGGATTATATAATATTTCTAGCCCTGCACTCACGTTTGTAGATATGTTACGTTACCAAACAAAGCTAGGAGGCTTAAACAGAATGCTTGCAAGTCTTGAAGAGTTGTATGAAGAACTCAACGAGAACGATGTGAAAGATTTATTGAGTTGGTATGACCATAAAAGTACCATCCAGAGACTTGGTTTCGTTCTTGATGAAATAGATATGGATTCTAGTATTACAAACCTTATCTATGCGAAATTTGAAACAATGCATACCTACCCAATATTATTATACCCTAACAAAAATGAAAAGCCTGGTTCTGCCAAAAACAGATGGAAGGTGGACGTAAATATAAAACTTGAAAGTGATTTATGATACCAAAGCCATACATAGCGCAATGGAAAGAAAGTGCACCTTGGAATGAGTTTGCACAAGTAGAACAAGATTTAGTAATAAGTAGAGCGTTGGTTGCCATTTTTTCTGATGACTTTTTGCGAGAAAACCTAGCTTTTAGAGGCGGTACTGCTTTACATAAATTATATTTAGATCCTGCGCCTCGCTATTCTGAGGATATAGATTTAGTTCAAATAAAAGAAGGTCCAATTAAGCCTATTATGGAACGCCTGAGAGAAGTCATTGATTTCTTTGAAGAAGATCGTAATACAAAAGTTGGTGGTCACGGAGCAAAAGCTATGCACCGCTTTTATTCAGAGTATGAAGACATACGACTACGTCTTAAAATAGAAATAAACTGCAAGGAACACTTTAATGTTTTAGAATGGGTGGATTTTCCATTTGAAGTAGAGAATCCTTGGTTCTCTGGAAATGCTAATATAAAAACGTATAGTATTAATGAACTTCTAGGAACAAAATTACGAGCGCTCTATCAACGCAGTAAAGGAAGAGATTTGTTTGATTTAGATTATTCTCGATTAAATATCGACTTAAATCTAGAGGAGATCATTGAATGTTTTAAAAAATACACTCATTTTGCAACAGGTAATGTTCCATCTGCAAAAGAAGTGTTACTCAATATTGAAGCAAAAGAAAAAGACCCATTATTTACCGGAGATATGGAAGCCCTTTTACGACCAGGTATTACTTATAATCAAGAAGCAGCTTTTGAATGGTTAAAGAGTGAGGTTATTACAAAATTGTAAATACATATTCTGACAATAGATGAACATAAGACAATTTGAAACTGCACAAATAAAAGCACCGTTTTTAGGTAAACCACATTATCCTATATCTGGGCTAGATCAATTAGGATTAAACCTCACAAGTGAGCGTATTTTTGACTTACTGCTACCTGGACTAAACAACGTTACTGGACGCATACGATACTATTCCTTTTATTGTTGGTTTTTTGATTGGTATGCTTCAAACATTAGAACAACATCCCGAAGTAAACAAAATAACTACCTCAGGCGTGCGGAGTTTTTACTAGCACTTGTAGCTGCACATAAAGAACAAGGCGGAGTTCCTGGAATCACAAAAGCACTTTCTATTTACGAAACGACTAATGATCGTATCGATTTTACGTTAGGAACCCAAGAAGGTACTGCAAGCGAAGGGTCTTACTGGAAAAATCCTCGTGGTGTACTTGGTCAGTACTATATAAGTTCCATTAAGCAAATGGGAATTTTAGGAGATCAAGGCGATAAAGATGGTCTGTATGTTCGTACAGATTTTGAACACGAAACTAAAGTGTCAGGAAAGCAGTTAGCAGATGCATTTACTAAAAATATTTCCAGCACTTTAAACATCTTCACTAAAGCGATAAAAAATAATTACATCACTAAAAATGAACTTGAGTTATTGAGTACAGATTTTAATATGCTCAATATTCCAGATGATAGTGAAGAGCAACATTTATTATGGCAATTATTTTCTGGTGTAGATCGTCCTAAAGAAAATGAAGAAACTTATTTTAGGAAAGAAACGATTAAGCTCTTACTCTCTAACGTAAATAAATATGATCTCGAAGAAAAATATAATCAATTAAATGTTCCTTTTGCTATTTATGGGAAAGGATGGAATTGTGATTATACTGTAACAGAAAAACTGTGGTACTTTTTTATTGTCGAGCAGTTTTGGAGTGTTTCCTGCACAGGATGTCTCGATGCTTTTTTGTCTATTTTAGATACGCAGTCTAGTAATAATTGGATAGATGAAATCACTTTAATAGACCATATTACTTCAAAAGTTATTGATTTATTTGAGACTGAAGGAATGAATGCCAAAGACGATTTGTTTTTTGGTATTCCGTTTATGGAATATTCAGTGGAAGAGTTAGTTTACCTTTCCAAAACAGAGCTTGATCCTTATATTAAAATATCTTTTGCACTATGTGCCATTCAAAAGTTATTTCTTGAAAATAAAGAAAGTAAAGGCGAGCTTAAGAAGATATCTAATAATTATAAAATTCATACAGCAAGTAGTTTTCTTAATGCTTATGATGATTTTGATGCAAAACAAGATGTTACCATCAGCGAATTTATAAGATACTTTCTGACGCGCAATGTTATTAACAGACATCATTTTGTTGCTTTGCGCAAGTTAAACGCTACACAAAATAGTGCAAAGTTTTATAGAGAAGATGGAATGATACGCTTAGTCGATCACTTTATGTATGACTATTCATCACCTAGAATTCATACACTGTTTGACTTTATGCGAGATCTAAATATAATTGATCCAGAAACTACAGAATTAACATCTAGAGGTCAAGAACAATTAAACAGTCTAGAAGGATGAAAATAGAACGTTCAAACATTCTAGAGCTTATAGGAACTGGAAAAAACAAATACCACAGTTGCGTTATTACGAGTTATAGTATTGACTTGGCTTTTTTTGAGCAGCTTATTTTACCTAGGTTGCGAGGTGCAGGTATTACAAATATCAATCTATTTGTAGATGCAGGAATGTTAGAGAAATATCTCGCATCTCATTTAGGTAATAGCGCTAAAAAATTTAATGCGAATTACAGTATTACACCTGTTTACCTTAAAGGAGCTTTCCATCCAAAAATGCTTTTTTTGGCAGGAAAAGATAAAGGGTATCTCTCTGTAGGAAGTGGTAATATTACCTCAAGTGGATTCTTGTATAATGACGAAATTTGGTCGTCTTTTTATACAGCTAAAGAACGCATAAACACGCAGCCAATTTTTAAATCTGCTTGGCAATATATTCAATCGCTATCAGCACATTGTTTAGGTATCAACTTGACTAAAATTAATTGGATTCCGCAACATTCGCAATGGGTTACAGACCTGAAAAATATTGATGAAGTTGCCACTACAATAAAAGATATCGAGTATAAACTGTCATATACTCATAAAGATAATTCCCTCTATAAAGATGTTATAAGTACGCTTTCGCAAAAGCCAAACAGCATCAAACTTATTGCACCTTATTACAATAAGTCGGGAGCGTTTTTGCAAGAGTTACTTGACGATTTAGAACCTATTGAAATGCATTGTGTCGTCGATACCACAAACGGAATACTTCCGGTAGATTTCAAATCTAATAGCTGTCAGTTTTCAGATTGGAGCGATGTGATTAAAAGTGATACCTCAAAAAGTATTCAACGACTTCACGCAAAAATGATTCAGATAGAATATGACCACGAGACCGTTTTTATTTTAGGAAGTGCTAACGCTACTTTAGAAGCTTATGGAATAAGCAACAGAGACTTCAAAAATGACGAGGCTGTTATTACAATTAAAATAAAAAAGCACAGAGATTTTCTTAAAGAATTAGGTGTTAAAATACCAAAGAAAGGAACACTAGATATACAAAAAACGAATAGTATTGAGGTTGAAGATTCAGAATCACTTAAAGGCTTGCTAAAATTAAGATATGTAGAATTAAGCGATCAATCTTTAAAAATAACATTAGAGAAAGCAATTGTAAACTCTTTTGTCTTAAGAACTTTCGATAGTAGAAACGATTTACTAGAAGAATTAAAAGTTTCGGCTGATTCTAAAGCAATACAAACCTTATTATCAAATACCGAAGCTGTCTTTAAGATTGCTTTGTTTAATGTGAATACACTTAAAAGAGTTTCAAATTTTGGATTAATTCAAAATATAAATGCGCTTAAAAAATCTAATCCAGATGAACGTTTAGCACGATTACAAAGTTTTGAACACCTTGATATTTTTAACGCTTTAAACTATGAATTGGTTTTAGATTTTTTAGATCAAGAACGCGTGTTCAAAGAAAGTGCAATGGTACAAACACCTATTCTCGTAAGTAATGAAGTTATTGAAGATGAAGGGCAGTTAATTTCAGAAAACGAGTATAATAAAAATGCTGGTCTTACGCTAGACGAGCAAGTGACTTCTGAAAATATAACGTCAATGGTGGAAGAGTTTCTTGATGTGCTCAAAATAAGAGATAATCAAGAGGAATTTTCAACTAATACAGAAGAAATGGCGCTTGAAGCTGGAGATGATGGTATGGATGAAGAAACCACTTTGCAGCACACCCAAAAATTTATAAGCGCAAAGGAAGGCCAGCGAATTGCTCGAAAAATTGAGAAAACAATTAAATCAGTTAGTGATCTTATCAATAATAGAAGTGTTAATACAATTCCACTAGACAGTAGAGCGCTAAATGCCTTATTTATAGGTTTTCATATACTCTTAGAATTTTGGGATAAAGAGTATGAGGAGGAATTATGCATAATCAAGGTGCATTATAAAAAATTAGATGCACTTTCTAAGCTGGAAAGTCAATTTGGATTAAAACGATTAGAATCTCAAATAAACTCTTCTAATTACGAAGTGAGTTATTATATGGATTATTCGTTATTAAATACTATTATAACGTTTGTAAATAATAGCAATAAGGCATTCAGAATTGTAGATAATCCTTCAGAACCTATGACTTTAAAGCATCCCATTATAACTAATAAATATATTCAAGACTATGTATCTAAAAATTGGCTTTTTGACTTTATAGATTTAGGATTGAGTCAAGTGATTTTGGCTTTAAAATCATCTAATTTTACTATTGATAAAACTCAGAGGCTAAAACTAGTAGTCTTGAGTAATCAATTAATCAATAAGGTAAAATGGAACATAAAGTTTAATTACTGGAAAGAATTGTTGTTGCTTAATATTTACGAGACCATTGATTTAAAGCAACTAAAATTTGAGAATAACGACTTGCCTAATGAACTTACAGATTGGGAGTTTTGTAATCAGTATTTAACTTTTAAACAAGATTTAGAAGACGCAACAATAGAAAATGTGGCGGTAAATTCACAATTAGTTAATAGCATCGTTTTTAGTAAAGTGATGGGATTTGGAGTGATTCGTAAAACTCTTAAAGATTCAAAACTTGAATTTTATTCGCCCATCATTGCTGATAATTTAAAACAAGATGAAGGTGGTACTTATAAGACGGTGTATATTTCAAAACGAGTTAAGGTGTTTTTAAGATAATTTATAAATAATAATTATGAGTTTAATAGTTGGTAATTATATAGATAATGTTAGTTGCGAGTCTTTCTTGGATAAAGAAACAAATAGAATTCGCGTGCGACCATTGCCAAATCAAGAGGTGCCTACAAGACTGGTAATAGAATGTCTGAAAAAGTTTAGAGAGGAATATCCTTTAGGAACTAAATTTCTTGCCGAAAATGTCAAAGTTTGTAAGAAAACGAATGGCAGAATATATCTAAGGGCTAAAAGTCAATTACTTCAAAAAATTGATTAAAAAACGTTTTATACCAAAGTAATCGAAATTTATTGTAAACTTTTTATCAACTTACTGAAAAACAACTTTTACTACTTTGCCTGTCCAACAATTCGGCACTTGCCTAATGAAAAAGACAGCATACAATTATCACGATTTACAACAGAGTATAGATTCCTTAATCGGGAAGTTTGGTTTAAATAAAACCATTGAAGTCATAGATAGCTTGACCAGTAATACAGAGCTTACAACTAAAGACAAAGAAAAAGTTAAACTACTACTTGTTTTTATTATCTCACAAAGCATTGAAGTTTTCGATTTAAAGGAAGAGAGTTTCTATGAGAGTTCTGTGCAAGAATATCGTGAGGCACGAATGTCTTGTTATTTTCTACTGAAGAAATATACAGATTCAAGCTACGCCAAAATTGGCGAGAGTTTTAATCAATCTAAGCGCGCTATTTTATACAATTATCACAAGTGCGATGAGATTCTTTCGATTCCACAATTCTACAAACCATTTGTAGAGAAATTCAAAATCCTTGAAAACAATATTATCAATTTTATTGCAAAATTGAACTAAGCCTATGCAAGATAAAATCGCCCAAGAGGTACAAGAGGCCTTAACCACAAATCCAGAAGAAATCGCTTTTGAACAACTGCAAAATGAAGATAGCAGTCCACTCAATCAACCTGTGGTAGAAAAAGATATAGGTGGCGAGCGTCCAGTTAATGAAGATGAAAAACAGAAAAGCTGGAACGTTTGGAAACCAGAACAAGAAAAAAAGAGTCTTGAAGAATTAGAACCTGGTCGTAGTGGCAACACACAAAAAGACTTTAGAAGTACTGTTGAAGCTAATGTTAAACAGGAAAAAGCTCAAGAACCACTAGATGCACCAGAGCAGGAAATAAATAGTAATGGTTTTGATGCCGAACCCGATACTGAAGACACAGTAACAGATAACGATTTTGAAGTGCCACTTGCACAAGCCAATCAAGCTGCAGATGCGTTGTTGGGAATGACCAACAACGTTATGGCTGTTGGTGGTGGTTACTTCGTTAAAATAAATAAGCACAAAGAGTTTTACGAGTTTGATGAAATTATTGAAGTTGTAGATAAACAGAATGATAAGAATGTAGAACGTGTAAAGCTTGATAAGGAAGACCAAGCTTTATTACGTCCGTTATTGGCTCAGGTTTTACGTAAAAAAGCAAAAAAGCTCACACCTGAACAGCAATTAATGGGTGCTGTAGTTTCTGTTTTAATGAAAAAAGCACAAGTAGTTATGGAAGTGCGAGCAGAGAATAATTTACTAGAAGAACGCATACTTGATATTATTCGTGAGGAAAAAGGGTATTCAGATCAAGATGAAGTTGAAGAAGAAATTGAAAATTCAGAGGATAATAATGAATTCGCTAAAGTTTATAATGAACAAACTCAAAGTGTGAAAGCGGAAAAAGAAACCATAAAAAAGCAAAAACCAGAACCAACTATCCAAGACATCGAAGCCGAAGAAGTAGATGATGATGTGTCCATATTAGAAGTTGCTGATGAACAAGAAACCGAAGCATAATGGCAGAAGCAAAATCTAACAGAGGTCGTAAGTCCATTGCATATAAGAAAGAAGATCTTGAACGTCAACCTATGATTATGCTCGTTTGTGGCGAAACAGGTGTTGGAAAAACATACAGAAATAAACAGGAGATCAAACATTATATGATGGATCATCTCGTTATGGGAAAGAAAGGTCGTAAAGTTCTCGCTTTTGACACCAATGATGATGATTATCCACAATTTAGAACCGTAAGTCCAAACCACCTGAAAGCACTTACTAAAGTATCATCTCGTCGAATTCGTCCATATAATAGTGATGGTTCGCCTATGGATAATGATGAGAAGAAAGAAGTCATTACCAAGATTATGAAATATTATAAAAATGGTCTCGTAGTGTTAGATGATATCGATCATTATATGACTGGCGCAAAAGGACAATCTATGATTGGTGCATTGTGTACTGTGCGTCACAAAGGAATTGATATTGTACTTACACACCAATCTGTTGCAAAAATCACAACTTCAGAATGGCAGAATTGTACTTGGTTGCGATTGCATCATCAAGTGGATGATGTCACACGTTACAGAGAGCGTATTCCTAAATATCAAATGGTGCGTATTGGTCAGCTTATAGTTGATGAGCAATACGAGTTGTGCTCCAATGCAATGGCAATGGGCAAGATTACAGAGCTTGAATATAAAATTCAGAAGAGTTTCTTTGTTTATATAAATATGCGTGAGCAACGCATTAAAGGTTGCAGTCGTGCTGCATTTATACGTGCGTGTAAAAAGTTTATTGACCAGGAAGAAAGTAGGAAAGTCAAGATGCTTTTAAACGAACAGGATTTCGATGGAAATAATACCTATAAAACAAAAAATGAAGCTATCGTAAAAATGATTTCAGAGAAATTACGGTATCACGAAGGTGGTATGGTTGGACCTATGTAGTTTAATGGCACTATCTCATAAAGTGTGT
>DIAL01000013.1:1450-3407 GCA_002414705.1 Flavobacteriaceae bacterium UBA5079 | reverse complement strand
CAACTATTATTTGCCTCTTAGTGGGGCGTTAGGTATCACAATGACGAAGTGGCAAACTTCTCGACTAGTTATTACATGGATACTATTTCTTTGTGGTTTGTGTTTTTTCGGAATATTTTGTTATTTTAGTTTCACATACTTTTTTCCTGATAGTAAAACTTATGCCGAAGGCCACGATTTAGTTATTTGGCTAGGTTTAACGTATAGCTTTTGTTTATTTATCGTTAATGGAATTTTAGCGTTAACTTTACGCAAACTAATTCAGCGTAATATACTGATAACACTTTGTTCTCCAGTTATTATTTCAGGAACACTGATAGTTATTTTTACTGTATTTGGAATACTCTAGGTGTAACGTAATACCTAACAAGACGTTAAAATCGGACAAAAAACAGTTGGCTGTTTCACACCGTTCAACATTATAACTAACTATATTAGCCGCTTAATGTGGCGTTTATATTTTAAGGAAACTCTGTGGAAGTATCACTTCGTCAAGTAACAAAAGAAAATTATGAAGAAGTTTGTGAACTTGATGTCACAAAAGAACAAGAAGACTATGTAGCCTGTAATATGTGGTCAATAGTTGAATCTCAGTACAATGAAGGGTATGAAACCAGGGTTGTTTATATGAAAGAAGAGCCAGTAGGCTTTTTTATGTGGGTAAAAGAATCTGAGATTAAAGTTTCCATTTGGCGATTTATGGTTGATAAAAAACATCAACAAAAATCAATAGGACGTGTTTCACTTAACCTAGCTTTGGCGGAAATAAAAAAAGTATCGGATTTACAAGAAATCGAAATTTGTTACAACCCAAAAAACCCTGTCGCTAAAGAGTTTTATTCTAGCTTTGGCTTTTATGAAGTTGGTATGGATGAAGACGACGAAGATATGCTGGCTGTTATTAAGCTTTAAAACATAAACAAATCAACAAGGACTAAAAACAGCGGGCTGTTCGCTTCGTTCCATTTTAGTCCACTATTTTTAGCTGTTATTCGGGCGTTAGCTGTATTTCATGGAGTGTTACTATTAACAAGGATAGAGTTAAGCGGTTGCTTTTAGGTTTTGCCTTACCACCAGTTCTTGGTGCTTTATGTATTAGTTTAATTTTTTTAATCTCAGGCAAAGTCAGTATGGCTTTTGGCTTGTTAATAATATCTATCCCGTTTGCATTTGTTCTAACAGGCATTCAATCTATAATATTCAGCTTTGTGATGGAGTTTCTTGTCTTAGCTAAAGCTTCAGATGTTATTTATGTTATTACCTCAGGGGTTATTTTAGGCGTACTAAGCTCATTTTTCATGGGTACGATGTACTGTGTTGTTGGTGCGATAGTCGGTGGCTTGAGTAGTTACTTTTTATTTCGGCGGCATAATACAGTTAACAAGAAAATCAACAAAGACACCTAACCGTTGGCTTCGCTTCACATTTTAGTCAACCGTATTTTTCCGCTTAGCTCAGCGTTGTATTTTCATCAAATTAGGGAGCTTGATTATGAATGATTCACAAAATGAAAATATTTATTGGAGATTTATAAAGTTTTTAATTTCAATATCTTTATCCATAGCATTACTTGAACTTTCGGGTGTGGATGTTACTAAAGCAAATATTGTTTCATTCGATAAATTTTCACTACCAACACTAATCCTACTTTCACTTTGTTTACATACTTTTGATAACATGCTCAAAACAATTGTTAAATGGCTAGAGAAGAAGTAAAAAATAAATTTGAGTCATTCAATTAAACACATTTAACTTTAAAAGGAATAATTAAAGTGCCACATGCCTTCGAGACACAACATCGAACACCTAAATTATCATTATCCATTAATAAACTCGTTTTATTGATTTGCTTACTTGTGGTTTTTTATTTTGGATATGAAAGATATGCTTCGCATAAAACTGAGCAAATAGAATCATCGGTCCTGATTTCAAGTCCTAAAGTGAATGATATTTATTT
>DIAL01000013.1:656-1252 GCA_002414705.1 Flavobacteriaceae bacterium UBA5079 | reverse complement strand
GGCGATCTAAGTAACGATGATTATTTTATGCTAATCCCCGAATATATTACCTTTAGCAAAATTAAAGAAATGAAGGAGAATGGCGCTATTTATCTAATTAAACGGCCTGTCGGTAACAAACTCTATGGTAATTTTGTAAGTCTCTAGTTAAGTGCAATATAACAAGGAAATGAAAAAGAAGTTTGTAGTTAGCTGTTTTGGTTCTTTAAACATTTTAGCCAACTATAATTTTCTGCTTATTGCGACGTTAGCTTCTTTTTGATATTTTGTAACGTATTATAATTGATAAGGAAATTAATATGATAACTCTAGTTAAATCTAGTCTTTTTACACTTGCAGTAATTACATCGAGCATTAGTGTAGCCAACAATATTTCTTCTGACTTCTTAATTAATGAAATTAAGGTAACTCATAAAGCGTACCTTCAAGGTTCATCTGAGGTTGCAACCTATGCAATGGAGTCTTTAATCAGGTTATTAGAATCAGATCAATCTGATGGACTATTACTGAAAACAAGCCCTTCTAGTATTTCATTTTCATATATTCGATTAGGCTTTTTATATGAAAACTCAGGTTTAAACAAAAAAGCAGATATA
>DIAL01000013.1:0-480 GCA_002414705.1 Flavobacteriaceae bacterium UBA5079 | reverse complement strand
GCAGTTGCTAGTTATAAATCGCCGTATAATAAAAGTGAAGTAATACCGCTAAAAGAATTAAAAAGTGCTGTTAAACATTTAGACGCACTCATCAGGTAACAAAGCTGATAAAAACGCTTTAGATTTAACTGAAAAAGAATCACATATTAAAAATTACTGAGTGGTAAAAGTCGTAAAAAGAATAAAGGTGGGCAGCAACTGACAATAATATCCTACAGCCTGTGTTAACCACACTTCAATTAGAATTTTCAACATCACCAAAACAGACCGTAGGTAAATGTATTGCAAGTTAAATTCTAACAAGGCAATTAAGCAGCACAAAAAACAGTATACTGCTTTAGTTCCTCAACATTTTACCCCCTTATTGGGGCATTATAACTATTAGTGAATCCCCAAACTATGCGCATTATCTTAAGTTTATTAATTGTATTCATTTTGAATGGATGTGCTTCTACAAGTAAAAACAATAAGCTGTCTCAA